>NZ_LZLL01000476.1:0-7308 GCF_001669335.1 Mycobacterium sp. 1245852.3
CTGGGTGAAGTGCACCAGGTAGCGCGCCGAGTTCTTGGCGTCGGTGTCCACATACACCCCGACGCCGCCGCCGGCGCCGGTGCGCTGCAGGATGCCGATGGCCCGGGCCAGCGCCTCGGCATCGGCGGCGTCGTCGATCACGGCCATCTCGTCGAGCAGCGGCCGCACGCCGCGGCGCTGCACGGTGTCCTCGTCGAGGAAGCTGGCATACAGGTCGCCGATGCGTTGCGCGTCGTCGTCGCCGGCGGCCGAACCCTGCCGGCTGGCCTCGACGATCAGGTCGCGCACCTGTTCCTCGGCGCGGTCATACAGCTGCCGGAACGCCCCGTCGGTCGCGCGGTCCGCCGGTATCTCGTATTCGGCCAGCCAGCGGCCGTTGACGTGACCGAACAGGTCGTCTTGGGGGCGGATGCTGTCGTCGACAAAGCTCAGGTCGATGCCCGAGCGGATGGCCGTATTCGTCACCCCGCCATCCTTCCATCTTTCCCGGGTGCAACGATCGGGCCATGTCCGACGGCGAGCGAACCGAGGCACCTGCTGATGAAGCTGTCGTCGACGTCGACCCCGAAGCCGACGTCGACGCGGACTCGAACGACGACGCCGACGCGGACGAATTCGAAAGCGATGGCGTCTTTTCCCATTACGGCGTCGCGTCCGCGGTCCTCGGGGTGCTGTCGGTGGCAGCGGTGGTGCTCGGCTCCGTCATCTGGTCCGACCACCGCGACCAGGTCGCCGAACGCGGCTATTTGAGCCGGGCCATGCAGACCGCCGCGGAGTGGGCGAACGTGCTGATCAACATGAACAGCGGCAACGTCGACGCCAGCCTGCAGCGGCTGCACGACGGCACGGTCGGGGAACTCAACACCGACTTCGACGCCGCCGTGCAGCCGTACAAGGCGGTCGTGGAGAAGCTGCAGTCCAAGAGCGCCGGGCGCATCGAAGCGGTGGCGATCGAGACCGTGCACCGTGACCTGGACACCCGGCCGGCGGGCGCGGGGCCGCCAAGAGAGATAGTCACCACCAAGCTGCCGCCGTTCGCGAGCCGCACCGACTCGGTGATGCTGATCGCCACGTCGGTCAGCGAAAACGTCGGAGCCAAGCCGCAAACCGTGCACTGGAACCTGCGGCTGGACGTCTCCGACGTGGACGGCAAGCTGATGATCTCCGGATTGGCTTCGATCAGGTGAGGATCCGATGAGGAACATCTGGCGGCTGTTCGCCTTCGACGTCGCGGCCCCGCTGGCCGCCATCGCGGCGCTGCTGGCCATCGGGCTGGTGCTGGGCTGGCCGCTGTGGTGGGTGTCGGCGTGTTCGGTGCTGATCCTGCTGATCGTCGAAGGCGTGGCGATCAATTTCTGGCTGCTGCGCCGCGATTCGGTCAGCGTCGGCACCGATGACGACGCGCCGGGGCTGCGCCTGGCGGTCGTGCTGCTGTGCGCGGCGGCGCTCACGGCCGCCGTCGCGACCGGCTACACGCACTGGACCAGGGCGGACAGCGACTTCACCAACGACTCCCGCAAGGTCGTTCAGATCGCCACCGGCATGGCGGAGGCGATGGCGTCGTTCAGCCCCACCGCCCCGACCGATTCCATCGACCGAGCCACGGCGACGATCGTCCCGGAGCATGCGGCCGCGTTCAAGGAGCAGTACTCCAAATCCAGCGCCGATCTGGCCCAGCACAACGTCACCGCCCAGGCCACCACGGTTTCGGCCGGAGTCGAGGCGCTCGGACCGTCGGCCGCCAGCGTGGCGGTGGTCCTGCGGGTCACCCAGAACACCCCGGGACAGCCGCCCAGTCAGGCGGCGCCGGCGCTGCGGGTGACGCTGACCAAGCGCGGCGGCGACTGGCTGGTCGCCGACGTGCTGCCGGTGCGATAGATCAGTTGGCTTCGGCCGAGCGCGCGGACTTCACCTTGACGAACCGGTCCGACAAGCGCCGGATCCGGATCATCAGCGCGGCCGTCGGGCTGGTGCTGCCGTCCAGGTAGCCGTCCAGCTCCTCGGCGGTGACGCCGATGCGGGACGCGAATTCCTGCGGGGCGAGACCCGATCGGTCGATCAAGAGGCGCACGTGGCGGGCGACCTCGGCGCGTTCGTTGGCCTCTAAGTGGGTGCGGGCCCGCTCGAGCACCTCCCACAGCGCCTTGGCGATGCCGTAGGGCCGGGTGCCCTCGAGGACCTCTTCGACCTGGCGGGCGGTCCGCCCGTACGGGTCGCGCTTGAGCGCGCCGGCGATGCGCTTCCAGGTCGCGATGTCACCGCCCTGCAAGGCCGACCGGATGGCGGCCGTCGGCCAGAACTCCACCGGCTGCTCGGGGTCCTGGAAGGGCCCTCCGGTCGGCCCCCCGGGCTGCCCACTGCCGCGTTGACGCTGTTCGGGACCCGGCCGGTGGGGCGGCGGCGCGGAGCGTCGGTCGGGTGCCAACGTCACCTCGCCTCCTCCAGCATCGCCACGGCCACCGACAGGCAGCGCTGCCGGATTTCCTCCCAGTCCGAGCCCGCGTCGGCGTCCGATCCCTGGTCTTCCGGGTGGTCCCAGGGGTTGGGATCTGCGAGTCGACGGACCAACTGGGTGGCAATCCACTGCCGCCTGGATGATTTACAACAGTAATACCTGTCCATTCCGGCCAGCACCACCGCGGCGGTCTCGGGCTCCAATGAATCGACCATGTCTGCAAAGTCGGCATAATCGCGCCGACTGTTACGGCTCATGATCAGGTAGCCCTTCAGCCGCAGGGTCTCGGCACCGGTCGGAACCAGCAGCCGGTCACCGGTGGGCAGCTGCACGTTGGTGGTCTCCACCGGGCTGCGCCGTTCGTATTCCGGCCCGTCGCCGGCCCCGGCGGTGTCGTTTTCCAGCGCGTCGATCGCGACCGACAGGCGTCCCCGCCACAGCGTCACCGGGTGAACCGGCCGGTCGGTCCCGGCGATGGCCTTGGCGATGCCGTTGCGCGAGGCCAGCCCGCCGACCAGCTTCTTGGCCGCCAGGGAGCCGTTGGTGTGGCCGTTGGAGCCGGGCTTCTTGTCGGCCGCGCCCACGCCGACGCTGACCCGCTCCTCGCCGAGCGCGACCTGGTGGGGGATCTGCCCGGGACCCAGGCCGCGGGGCTGGTCCTCGTCGGTGCCGGAGACCGCCTGGGCGGCGTTGCGGCCGCAGCCGGTGAAGGCGAGCGGATCGGCCACGCAGATGGCGTCGGGGGCCAGCTGCTTGAGCTTCGCGGCGGACTTGAGCACCATCCGCAGGTCGGCGTTGGGCGCCACCAGCGCCGAGATGTCGTCGGGGATGACGACGACGTCGCCGAGGTCGACCTCGGGCAGCGGCCGGTCGAAGTCGACCGACGGCAGCACGCGCGACAGCCAGGGCGGCAGCCACCAGTTCCACTGGGCGAACATCGCCATCAGCGCCGGCACCATCACCAGCCGTACCACGGTGGCGTCCACCGCGATCGCGACCGCGCAGGCGACACCGATCTCGGCCACCAGCGGCATGCCGGCGAACGCGAACCCGACGAACACCGCGATCATGATGAGCGCGGCGCTGGTGATGGTGCGCGCGCTGGTGCTGACGCCGTAGGCCACCGCGTCGCGGGTGTTCCCGGAGTGCAGGAAGCGCTCCCGGATGCGGGTGAGCAGGAAGATCTCGTAGTCCATCGACAACCCGAAGGTCATCGCGAGCACCAGCGGGGGCACGGTGCTGTCGATCGAGCTGATCTGGGCGAAGCCGAGGTCCTTCAGCCACCCCCACTGGAACACCATCACCAGGCTGCCGTAGGCGGCGGCGACGGACAGCAGCGTCATCAGCACACCCTTGAACGCCAAGAACACCGAGTGAACCGACACCAGCAGCATCACGAACGCGATCAGCGCCACGATGCCCAGCACCAGCGGCTCGGTCTTGGACACCTGATCGTCGAAGTCCTTGATCAGCGCGGTCGGGCCGCCGACGTCCACCCGCGCCGTGCCCGCCTCGGGGATCTTGGGCAGCTGCGCGCGCATCCAGCCGACGGTCTCGCGGGCCTTCATGTCCTCGGGATCCACCGACAACACCGCCGAGAGCAGCGCGCTGCCGTTGTCCTCGGCGAACTGCGGCGGCGACACCGACACGATGTTGGGTGCCTGCGACATCCGCTGGCGGATCGCGCCGACGGTGTGGCTGTGCTCGGGGGAGGCCGCGCCGCCGTCGGGGAAGTTGATCAGCACCCGGACCGGGCCCAGCGCGCCGGGACCCAGCGCCTGGGCCGCCGCGCCCACCCCGGCGCGGATTTCGTGCGACGAGTCGAACTGGCGCAGCAGGCTGTTGCCCAGCACCATCGACGCGGCCGGCGCCGCCATCACGAGCAACACCAGCGACGCAGCCAGCGCCGACATCCACGGCCGGCGCATCACCCAGCCGATCCAGCGGTTCCAGAACCGGGACTGGGTGCTTTCGGGGCGGCGCGACCAGTGCAGCAGGGCCGACCGCTTGGCGGCCGCCCGGCCGAACGTCGCCAGCGCCGCCGGCGTCAACGTCGTCGAGGTCAGCATGGCCACGGCCACGGCCAGGATGGCGCCGGTGGCCATCGATTTCAGCGCCGGGGTGTTGATCACGTAAATCCCGGTGAGCGAGGCGATCACCGTCATCCCGGACAGCACCACGGCCAGCCCGGAGGTGGCCATCGCGGCGTCGACGGCCTCGCGGGGCTGCCGCCCGGTCCGCAGTTCCTCCCGGAACCGCATCAGGATGAACAGCGAGTAGTCGACGGCCAGCGCGATCCCGAACATCGACACCGTCGAGGTCACGAAGACCGACATGGTGGTGTAGGCGGACAGCAGATACACCAGGCCCATGGTGACCACGACCGTGCAGACGCCCAGCGCCAGCGGGATGGCCGCGGCGGCCAGCGAGCCGAACACGGCGAGCAGCACGATCAGGATGACCGGCAGGTTCCATTTCTCGGCCGCGGCGATGTCGTGCTTGGTGTTGGCCGCGGCGGCGGCGGACAGCGCGCCCTGCCCGATGACGTAGAGCCGGACCCGGCCGTTGGCGGTCTGGCCGGGCTGGTCGCCCTTGATGCCGACCTTGGTGCGCAGCTGCTTGGCCACGTCGCTGGTGTTACGGGAATCCAGCCGCACCGACAGCACGTAGGGCCGGTCCGGCTGCGGCGGCCGCTGGGTGGGGTTGGGGATCTCGGTGGTACCTGGGATGCCGGCCGCGATCTGCCGCAGCTGCGCGACGGCGTCGTTCATGTCCTGGTAGCTGGCGTCGGGACGGGGTGCGGCCACCAGCGCCAGCGACGACCCGCCCTGATCGTGGTAAAGCTCCTCGAGCTGGTCGTGGACCGCCAGCGACTGCGATCCGGCCACGTCGAACCCGCCGCCGGTGAGATTGCCCGACTGTGTCAGCGCCAGATAGACGGCGGGAACCAATGCCAGCAACCAGCCTGTGAAGACCAACCAGCGGTACTTACGCAGGCTGCGGCTGAGGCGCATCATTAACTGCTGGATTTTTCCGCTCCCCGGTTCTCGCGTAACGCGTGTTGGCGACGATACCGCAGCAGGCTGTGGATTATGCGGGCTTATCTAGTTCCTGAGCTGCGACGACGGTGTTGTTGCCAAGACGCTGCGAAGACGTTGTGAACTGGTGACCAAGCGGGATTTCGATCACATATCCCGTCAGGCGCTTTGTTCGGACTGGCAGCGGTGATATCGGCGGTGGCAGGATGTCGGATGGCCCGCGCGGCCCCGGGGGATTCGGGGATGCCTGCGCTGAAACGGGCCGTCTGTTGCAGCCGTTTGCGAGGCGCCCATCCGGCGGTCCGTCGCAAACTCGAAGGAGTTACCCATGACGAGAGCCACCGCTGGACGGGGTCGCAGAATCTTCGCCGGGCTGGTCGCCGCCGCGGTTCCCGGAGCGGCCGCGGCGGTGTTCGCCGGCGCGCCGGCGACCGGCGCGAACGACCCGTGCGCGGCCAGCGAGGTCGCCCGGACGATCGGCTCGGTGTCCAAGTCGATGGGTGACTACCTTGATTCGCACCCGGAGACCAACCAGACGATGACCTCGATGCTCCAGCAGCAGGCGGGTCCGCAGTCGGTGAACGGGCTGAAGTCCTACTTCGACGCCAACCCCAAGGTGGCCGGCGACATGACGTCGATCGCCCAGCCGCTGACCAGCCTGTCGCTGCAGTGCAAGCTGCCGATCTCCATCCCGCAGGCGCTGGGCATGGTCCAGCAGGCGCAGGGCGCGGCCGGTGGGCTGCCCGCGCTGCCGGCGAACCCCGCGCCAGCGTCGCCGTTGGGTGGGACCACCGGTGGCGCCCCGGCGGCGTCGCCGCCCGCGGCGACCAACCCGCTGCCGGGGCCGCCGCGGGGGAACACCGTCGGCTAGGGCTGGCCGTCCGTCTCCGGATTGCGATCGGCCGGGTTGTGATCCGCCGGATTCCGGTCCGGCGGTAACGGCCCCTGCAGCGCCGCCTCGGTCGGGTCGGCCGCGGCGTTGCCCGCGAGCGGGACGACGGGCAGCGGACCGGTGATCGGGTCCTCGTCGGAGTCGGTGACGTTCTCGGTGCGGAACACGAAGAAGAACACCACCCAGCCGATCGCCGAGATGAGCAGCCAGCTGATCAGCCGGTAGATCAGCATCGCCGAGATCGCATTGGGCAGCGACATCCCGCTGGACACCAGGCCGGGCACCAGCACCGCCTCGACGATCAACAGCCCGCCGGGCATCAGCGGGATCGTGCCGACCGCGCGGGCGGCCGCGTAGGCCACCGTCAGCCCGGCCACCGAGGCGTGGTCCCCGGCGGCGTAGGCGGCAAACCCCAGGCAGGCGACGTCGGCGATCCAGTTGAACATCGACCAGCCGAACGCCACGCTCAGGTCGCGCCGGCCCAGGCTCACCGACTCCAGCTGCATCAGCGTCTCGCGCCACTTGTCCAGGCCGGCCTCGGCCGGCCTGCCGCGAACCGAGTTGACCCACGCGAGGACCCGGCTGCCGATGCCGTCGATCAGCTCCGGGCGCGACGCGACGGCCTGGGCCAGCAGCAGCAACGCCACGAAGCCGCCGAGGGTGAACAGCAACGAGAACGGGTTGTTCTTCGCGCCCAGCAGGAAGGCGCCGCCCAGGCCGAGCAAAGCCAACCCCACCGCCTGCAGCACGCCCGACATCACCAGCTGCCACGACGCCACCACCGTCGAGGCGCCCCAGAGCCGCTGCTGGCGGAACAGGAAGGTCGCCGACAGCACGGGCCCGCCGGGCATCGTGGTGCTCAGCGAATTGGCGGCGTAGAAGGCCGCCTCGGACCGCAACTGCTTGACATGCACGCCCGCCGA
>NZ_LZLL01000477.1:0-12345 GCF_001669335.1 Mycobacterium sp. 1245852.3
GCTGTACTGAGGTTTACTCGGGGGCCAGCCACAGCGCCGACGTGGGCGGCAGCACCAGCAGTGCCGAGGCCGGCCGGCCGTGCCAGGGGTCTTCCGTGGCGTCCACCCCGCCCATGTTGCCGATCCCCGTACCGTTGTAGGCCGTCGCGTCGGTGTTGAGCACCTCGCGCCACCGGCCGGCCGAGGGCAGGCCCAATCGGTATCCGCCGTGCTCGGCGCCCGCGAAGTTGAACACGCAAGCCATCACCGAGCCGTCCTTGCCGTACCGCAGGAAGCTCAGCACGTTGTTGCCCGAGTCGTTGGCGTCGATCCAGGAGTAGCCGTCTGGCACGGTGTCCTGGCTCCACAGCGCCGGGTGAGTGCGGTAGATGTCGTTGAGGTCGCGGACCAGGCGCAGCACCCCGTTGGAGAACCCCTGCTCGTCGAGCTGCCACCAATCCAGCCCGCGCTCCTCGGACCACTCGGCGCGCTGCCCGAATTCCTGTCCCATGAACAACAATTGCTTGCCCGGGTGCGCCCACTGGTAGGCGAGCAAGCTGCGCAGCCCGGCCGCCTTGACGTGGTTGTTGCCCGGCATGCGGCCCCACAGCGTGCCCTTGCCGTGTACCACCTCGTCATGGCTGATCGGCAGCACGTAATTCTCGCTGAACGCATAGAGCATCGAGAACGTCATCTCGTGGTGGTGGTAGCTGCGGTAGATGGGATCGCGGCTGATGTAGTCGAGCGTGTCGTGCATCCAGCCCATGTTCCACTTCATCGAAAAGCCCAGGCCGCCAAGGTTTGTCGGCCGCGTCACGCCGGGCCACGAGGTGGACTCCTCGGCGATGGTGACGATGCCCGGGGCGGTCTTGTGCACCGTGGCGTTCATCTCCTGCAGGAACTGCACCGCCTCCAAGTTCTCCCGGCCGCCGTAGATGTTCGGGGTCCAGCCCCCTTCGGGGCGGGAGTAGTCCAGGT
The DNA here is from genome assembly GCF_001669335.1 of Mycobacterium sp. 1245852.3. NCBI lineage: Bacteria > Bacillati > Actinomycetota > Actinomycetes > Mycobacteriales > Mycobacteriaceae > Mycobacterium > Mycobacterium sp. 1245852.3. The sequence goes on from NZ_LZLL01000477.1 coordinate 958, forward strand.
AGAGCATCGAGGCGACCGCGTCCACCCGCAGGCCGTCGATGTGGAACTCCTCGAGCCAGAACAGCGCGTTGGCCACCAGGAAGTTACGCACCTCGCGACGGCCGAAGTCGAATACGTAGGTGCCCCAGTCGAGTTGCTCGCCCCGCTTGGGGTCGGAGTGCTCGTAGAGCGGCGTGCCGTCGAAGCGGCCCAGCGCCCAGGCGTCCTTGGGAAAGTGCGCCGGCACCCAGTCCACCAGTACGCCGATGCCGGCCTGGTGTAAGGCGTCGACCAGGGCCCGGAATTCGTCGGGGGTGCCGAACCGCGATGTCGGCGCGTAGTACGACGTCACCTGGTAGCCCCACGATCCGGCGAAGGGATGCTCGGCGACCGGTAGCAGCTCGACGTGGGTGAACCCGTGTTCCACAACGTAATCCGTCAGCTCGCGGGCCAACTGGCGGTAGTTCAGTCCGGGGCGCCAGGAACCCAGGTGCACCTCGTAGGTGCTCATCGGTTCGAACACCGGGTTGCGCCGCGCGCGCTCGGCCATCCAGTCGGCGTCTTCCCACGTGTAGCTGCTGCGCGTCACCCGGGATGCGGTGTGCGGCGGCACCTCGGTGGCGAACGCCATCGGGTCGGCGCGCTCGGTCACGACGTCGTCGGCCCCGTGCACCCGGAACTTGTACAGCCCCTCGACGGGAAAGCCGGGCCAGAACAGTTCCCAGACCCCCGATGAGCCCAACACCCGCATCGGGGCTTCGCTACCGGTCCAGCCGTTGAACTCACCGATCAGATTGACGCCCTTGGCATTCGGCGCCCATACCGCGAACGACACCCCGTTGACCACGCCGTCGGCCGTGGTGAACGAGCGCGGATGCGCGCCCAGTACTTCCCAGAGCCGCTCGTGGCGTCCCTCCCCGAACAGGTGGAGGTCGACCTCGCCCAGGGTCGGCAAGAAGCGGTAGGCGTCGGCGACGACGTACGGCTCCGCCCCCTCATAGGTGATCTGCAACCGATAGTCGATCAGGTTGACGAACGGCAGCGCGACCGCGAAAAGCCCGGATTCGATGTGCTGCATCGGGAACCGATCGTCGCCGACGAGTGCGACGACTTCGGTCGCGTGCGGCCGGTACGCCCGAATGACGGTGTGGTCGGCGTACTCGTGCGCCCCGAGAATGCTGTGCGGGTTGTAATGCGTGCCCCCGATCAGGCGCGAGAGGTCGGCAGGGTCGGGTGCCAGGAGCGCCCCGGCGAGTTGGTCGGTTTTGCTCATGTCACAATCCCTCCGGTCCGTTTGGTGGCCTGCGCAGCAGGATCCCCCGCGCGTCGTGCGGTATGAGCGGCATATTGATGATGTGCGCAACCGCCTGCCCGGGATCGATGCGAACGTAATTGGCTTGGCCCCACTGGAATTCCTGGCCGGTGATCTCGTCGCGCACCCAAAAACGCTCGTAGGGCTCCATACCCAGAGCCTCCATATCTAAAAACAGCGTCGCCTCCTCGGCGCCGAACGCGTTGAGCGTCACCACCACCAGGACGCAGTCGCCGGTCACCGGATCGAACTTGGAATAGGCGAGCAGCGCATCGTTGTCGATGTCATGGAAATGAATCGTGCGCAGTTGCTCCAGCGCGGGGTGCAGTCGGCGAATCGCGTTGAGCTGCGTGATGAATGGCTCCAGCGATCGCCCCTCGGCCAGCGCGGCGGCGAAATCGCGGGGCCGCAACTCATACTTCTCGGAGTCCAGGTACTCCTCGCTGCCCTCCCGCACCGCGCGATGTTCGAACAGTTCGTAGCCGGAGTACACCCCCCACGCCGGACCCATGGTCGCCGCCAGCACCGCTCGGATCGCGAACATGCCGGGTCCGTTGTGCTGCAGGATGGCGTGCAGGATGTCCGGGGTGTTGACAAACAGGTTGGGGCGCCGGAAGTCTGCCGCGGCGGCGATGGCCTCGCCAAACTCAGTGAGCTCCTGCTTTGCCGTGCGCCAGGTGAAATAGCTGTAGGACTGGGTAAACCCGAGCTTGGCCAGGCCGTACTGGCGGGCCGGGGGCGTGAAGGCCTCCGACAGGAACAGCACGTCGGGGTCGATGCCCTTGACCGTGGCGATCAGCCAGGCCCAGAAGTCTGGCGGCTTGGTGTGCGGGTTGTCGACGCGGAAGAACTTGACGCCGTGGTCCATCCAGTGCCGGACCACGCGCAACACCTCGTCGTAGAGGCCGGCGGGGTCGTTGTCGAAGTTGATCGGATAGATGTCCTGGTATTTCTTCGGCGGGTTCTCCGCGTAAGCGATTGTGCCGTCCGGCAATTCGGTGAACCAGTTGCGGTGATCGCGCGCCCACGGATGATCCGGTGCGCACTGCAGCGCCAGGTCCAGCGCGACCTCCATGCCTAACTCGCGGGTGGCGGCGACGAAGGCGTCGAAGTCCTCTATGGTCCCCAAATCCGGGTGCACGGCGTCATGTCCGCCCTCGTCGCTGCCGATCGCCCAGGGGGAGCCCACGTCTCCGGGCGCCGCGGTCGGGGAGTTGTTGCGCCCCTTGCGATGTACCTTGCCGATCGGGTGGATCGGCGGCAGGTAGACGACGTCGAAGCCCATCGCCGCGATGCGGGGAAGCTGGGCGGCCGCCGTGGCGAACGTGCCGTGCACGGGGTTGCCGTCGGCGTCCCACCCACCGGTCGAGCGGGGAAACATCTCATACCAGGAGCCGAACCGGGCCAGCGGCCGGTCCACCCAGACGCCGTACTGCTCGCCGCGGGTGACCAGATCGCGCAGCGGGTAGTCGGCCAGGATTTCCTCGATCTCGGGGCCCAGCGCCAGCGCGGTGCGGGTGACCGGGTCGCCCGGCTCGCGCAGCGCGGCGGCGGCGGCCAGCAGCGGCTCGCGCAGTGCCCGCGGCACGCCCGTCGCCGCGCGTTCGAAGAGCCCCGCGCCGACCAGAAGGTCGTTGGACAACTCGGTCTCACCCTGACCGGCGTCCAGCTTGGCGACCAGCCCGTGCCGCCACGAGTGGATCGGGTCGCCCCACCCGTCGACCCGGAAGGTCCACAGCCCGACCTGATCGGGGGTGAACTGACCGTGGAACACGTAGGGTTCCGGACCCATCGTCATCGGCAGCAGTAGCGGTTTGATCCGTTGCTGGTCGACCTTGCCGTCGCGCTGGGTCGCCGGCTTGGTCGGGGCCGCAGCGGCCTTGATCCGGCGGGTCTCGCTCACCTGCGGGTAGCCGGGGCCGAGGTAGCGCACGACCAAGGTCGCCGCGACTGCCTCGTGGCCTTCTCGCCATACCGCGGCGCTGACCGGGACGACTTCGCCGACCACGGCTTTCGCGGGATACGCGCCACAGGAAACGACCGGTTGGACGTTATCGATCTCGACACGACCGGGCACCAGCACTCCGTTCCGATTGTTTGCGGCCATGCCCGCGATGTGCTCCGTGCGGAATGCCGCTCGTCGGGAAACTTCCTGTCGTGGGGAAAATTTCTGGGCAGGGAAGCATCGTTGCGACCCCGATTACTACCCGATACCCACCCTAGTCTCCGGTCACACACCGCCGGGGAAATGCGGTGCGTCCGGTCGCCGTGCACGGGCCGGGAACCTCAGTAAGGTAGGGACGCGTGAAAGCCCTCCGCCGGTTTACCGTCCGTGCTCACCTTCCGGAGCGTCTGACCGCGCTGGACCAACTGTCGACCAACCTGCGATGGTCGTGGGACAAGCCCACTCAGGAGCTTTTCGCGACCATCGACTCTGACCTGTGGGAGCGGTGCGGCAGCGATCCGGTGGCGTTGCTGGGCGCGGTCAAACCGGCGCGGCTCGATGAGTTGGCGCTCGATGAAGCCTTCCTGCGCCGGCTCGACGAGCTGACCGCCGATCTCAACGACTATCTGAGCCGCCCGCTGTGGTACCAGCAGCGGCAGGAGCAGGGCGCCGAGATGCCGGCCGCCATCGCGTACTTCTCGATGGAATTCGGCATCGCCGAGGTGCTGCCCAACTACTCCGGTGGCTTGGGAATCCTGGCCGGCGACCACCTGAAGTCCGCATCCGATCTGGGCGTGCCGCTGGTGGCGGTGGGCCTCTACTACCGGTCCGGGTATTTCCGGCAGTCCTTGACCGCCGACGGCTGGCAGAACGAGACCTACCCGTCGTTGGATCCGCAGGGCCTGCCGTTGCGGCTGCTGACCGACGCGACCGGCGAGCCGGCGCTGGTCGAGCTGATGCTGCCGGACTCCGCGCAGCTGCACGCGCGGATCTGGGTCGCCCAGGTGGGCCGGGTTCCGCTGCTGCTACTCGATTCCGATGTCCCCGAGAACGAGCACGACCTGCGCGGCGTCACCGACCGCCTGTACGGGGGCGACCAGGAACACCGGATGCGCCAGGAGATCCTCGCCGGCATCGGTGGGGTACGGGCGATCCGCGCCTTCACCGGCATTCACGGCCTGCCCGCGCCGGAGGTGTTCCACATGAACGAGGGCCACGCGGGTTTCCTGGGAGCCGAACGCATTCGTGAACTGATGACCGGCTCGGGATTGGACTTCGACACCGCGCTGACGGTGGTGCGCTCCAGCACGGTGTTCACCACCCACACCCCGGTGCCCGCCGGCATCGACAGGTTTCCCATCGAGATGGTGCGGCTGTACTTCGACGACCACGCGGGCGACGGCGCGAAATCCGGTGACAAGGCCGCGAGATCGGATGCGACCGGTGCGCCCGCGTTGCTGCCGGGGGTGCCGACCGCTCGCATCCTGGCGCTCGGCGCCGAGGACGACCCCACCAAATTCAACATGGCCCACATGGGTTTGCGGCTGGCCCAGCGCGCCAACGGCGTCTCGTCGTTGCACGGCCGGGTGAGCCGGTCCATGTTCAACGAGCTGTGGCCCGGCTTTGACGCCAGCGAGGTGCCGATCGGCTCGATCACCAACGGAGTTCATGCACGCACCTGGGCGGCGCCGCAGTGGCTGCAGCTGGGTCGCGAGCTGGCCGGGTCGGATTCGTTCAGCGATCCGGGGGTTTGGCTGCGGCTCAAGCAAGTCGACGCGGGGCACCTGTGGTGGATCCGCTCGCAGCTGAGGTCCCTGCTGGTCGACGACGTCCGGCAGCGGCTGCGTCGCTCCTGGCTGGAACGGGGTGCCTCGGACGCCGAATTGGGTTGGATCGCAACCGCATTCGATCCGGAGGTGTTGACCATCGGCTTCGCGCGACGGGTGCCGACCTACAAGCGGCTGACGCTGATGCTGCGCGATCCGGCTCGGCTGGAACAGCTGCTGCTCGACTCCGAACGACCGATCCAGCTGATCGTGGCCGGTAAATCCCACCCCGCCGACGACGGCGGAAAGGCGTTGATCCAGCAGGTGGTGCGCTTCGCCGACCGGCCCGAGGTGCGCCACCGCATCGCCTTCCTGCCCGACTACGACATGTCGATGGCGCGGCTGTTGTATTGGGGCTGCGACGTATGGCTGAACAATCCGCTGCGGCCGCTGGAGGCTTGCGGCACTTCGGGAATGAAGAGCGCGCTCAACGGCGGGCTGAACCTGTCCATCCGCGACGGCTGGTGGGACGAGTGGTACGACGGCGAAAACGGTTGGGAGATACCGTCCGCCGACGGCGTGACCGACGAGGCGCGGCGCGACGACCTGGAGTCCAGCGGGCTCTACACGCTGCTGGAAGAAACCGTCGCACCGAAGTTCTACGAACGCGACGAACACGGTGTGCCGCCCCGCTGGATCGAAATGGTGCGTCACACGGTGCAAACGCTCGGTCCCAAGGTGTTGGCGTCGCGCATGGTGCGCGACTACGTCGAGCAGTACTACACGCCCGCGGCGCAGTCGTTGCGCAAGACGATCGCGCCAGTCGAGGGCGCCGAGGATGCGGCGAGCGGCGGCGAGTTCGGCGCGGCCCGTGAGCTGGCCGCCTACCGCACGCGCGCCGAGGAGGCCTGGCCCAAGATCGTCATCACCGACGTCGACAGCACCGGACTGCCGGACAGCCCGGTGCTCGGCTCCAAGCTGACCCTGACCGCGACCGTCCAGCTGGCCGGGCTGGCGCCCGACGAGGTCACCGTCCAGGCGGTGGTCGGCCGCGTCGACGCCAGCGACGCACTGCTGGAGCCCGTCACCGTCGAGATGTCCTACGCCGGCACCGCCGAGGGCGGCAACCAGGTGTTCTCGACGACAACGCCGCTGCCGCTGGCGGGATCGGTCGGCTACACCGTGCGGGTGCTGCCCCGCCATCCGATGCTGGCGGCCAGCAACGAGCTCGGACTGGTCACCCTGGCCCGCTAGCCGGAAGCGGGTCAGGCCGACAGGCCCTGCTCGGCCTCGGGCGCGGTGCGCAGCCGCTGCAGCGCCTGGCGCACCTGCTCGCCGTTGGTGGTCTGCCAGAACGGCGGAAGCGACGCCCGCAGGTAGCCGCCGTAGCCGGCGGTGACCATGCGCGAGTCGAGCACCGCGACCACGCCCCGGTCGGTGACGCGGCGCAGCAGCCGCCCCGACCCCTGCGCCAGCAGCAGCGCCGCATGACTGGCCGCGACGGCCATGAAGCCGTTGCCGCCGCGCGCCGCGACCGCGCGCTGCCGCGCGCCCAGCAGGGGGTCGTCGGGCCGGGGAAACGGGATGCGGTCGATCAGCACCAGCGACAGCGACGGCCCGGGCACGTCGACGCCCTGCCACAGCGACAGGGTGCCGAACAGCGAGGTCTGGGGGTCGGCGCTGAACTGCTCGACGAGCGCCGAGGTGCTGTCGTCGCCCTGACACAGCACCGGCGTCGACAGCCGGCCGCGCATGGCCTCGGCGGCGGCACGGGCCGCCCGCATCGACGAGAACAGCCCCAGGGTGCGCCCGTCGGCGGCGGTGATGAGTTCGGCGATTTCGCTCAGCTGCTCGGCCGATCCGGTGCCGTCGCGTCCCGGTGGCGGCAGGTGCGCGGCCACATACAGGATTCCGGCTTTGGCGTGCTGGAACGGCGAACCCACATCCAGGCCGCGCCACCTCGCGTCGCCGTCCGCACCGGTCAGCCCCCACGCCGTGGCCATGGCGTCGAACGAGCCGCCGATGGTCAGCGTGGCCGACGTGAGCACGACCGTCGAACGCGAGAACACCCGGGACCGCAGCAGCCCCGCGACCGACAGCGGGGCCACCCGCAGCACCGGGCGCGCCGCGCCCCTGATCTCCTCGTGCTCCAGCCACACCACGTCGGTGCGGTCGGGGATGGCCGGGCCGAAGGATGTGAGCACGCGCGACGCGGTGTCCGATATCTCGCTCAGCGCCGCAACGGCTTCGGCGCGCGCCGACGCCGCCTTCGGGTCGTTCGTGCGCTCGATCGCCGAGCGCGCCGCCGTCGTCACGTCGCGCAGTGCCGTCAGATAGGTCGCCAACTCCTCGTCGAGGCGATCGATGCGGCCCGGCGTGCCGTCGTGGATGACCGAGGCGAAGTTGGCCGTCGCCGCCTCCAGGCGCTGGATCAGTTCCGGCTCCACCAGGCGGGCGATCCGCCGGGCGGTCACCCCGAGGGCGGCCGACGTCAGCTCCGCGGTGGCCACCGACGTCACCCGGTCGACCAATTCGTGCGCCTCGTCGACGACCAGCAGCGCGTGCTCGGGCAGGACCGCCGATTCGGCCACCGCGTCGATGGCCAGCAGCGCGTGGTTGGTGACGACGATATCGGCCTGACCAGCACGACCGCGCGCGCGTTCGGAGAAGCACTCGGTACCGAAAGGGCAGCGCGCCACGCCGAGGCATTCCCGCGCGGACACGCTGACCTGCGACCAGGATCGGTCCGGCACGCCGGGCTTGAGGTCGTCGCGGTCACCGGATTCGGTGCTCGACGCCCACTCGGTGAGCCGTTGCACGTCGCGGCCCAGGGCGCTGACGGCCATCGGGTTGAACAGTTCCTCCTGCGGCCGGTCGTCGGCATCCTCGCCGTCGGCGGCCGCGCCGTTGTGAATCTTGTTCAGGCACAGATAGTTTCGCCGCCCCTTGAGCAACGCGAACTGTGGGCGGCGCGGCAGCGCATCGGCCAGCGCGTCGACCAGCCGGGGTAGATCGCGGTCGACGAGCTGGCGCTGCAGAGCGATCGTGGCCGTGGACACGACGACGGGGGAGTCGTCCTCGAGGGCGTGCACGAGCGCGGGCACCAGATATGCGAGCGACTTGCCGGTACCGGTGCCGGCCTGCACCACCAGGTGCTCCTCGGTGGCGAAGGCCCGCGCCACCGCGGCGGCCATCTCCTGTTGGCCGCTGCGTTCACTGCCGCCGAGCGCGGCCACGGCGGTGGCCAGCAGCTCGGACACGGACACGTCGGACGTGGCTACCCTCTTCGCTGGTCGGGAATCTGCGTCGTGGTGACCGCGGGATCGCCGTGCGACAAATTCAATCCCTCCCACGGCAGACTGCGCAGCCCGGAAGTTACCAGCTCGCGCGCCGCCGCGAGGTTCGGTTTGGACACCAGCTCGCCACCGCGCACCAGCGGGACGGTCAGCACCCGGGCCGGTTCGGAGACGGCGGGCTGCTGTCCGGCCGGATACACCACCTCCTCGATGATGGTGCCGGAGTCGCGGGACAGCCGCAGCGCCTCCTTGTGTCCGCCGTGAGATTCCTTGTGGCTGCTGCGCTTTTGCACCGGCATGCCGTCCACCTCGACGAGTTTGTAGACCATGTTCGCGGTCGGGGCGCCCGAGCCGGTCACCAGCGACGTGCCCACGCCGTAACTGTCCACCGGTTCGGCGGCCAGGGCCGCAATGGAGAACTCGTCGAGGTCACCGGAGACCACGATGCGGGTCCGGGTGGCGCCCAGCTCGTCGAGCTGCCGGCGGACCTGACGGGCCAGCACGCCCAGCTCGCCGGAGTCGATGCGCACCGCGCCGAGCCCCGTACCGGCGGCGGCGACGGCATTGGCCACCCCGGTCGTCACGTCATAGGTGTCCACCAGCAGGGTGGTGTCCACGCCGAGCGCGTCGACCTGTGCCCGAAACGCCGCCAGTTCGGTCGATTCCGTGGGTGCGTCGGCGCGCGCATGCAGCATGGTGAACGCGTGCGCGGAGGTGCCCTCGGCGGGTATTCCGTAGCAGCGCTGCGCCTCCAGGTTCGAGGAGCCGTCGAAGCCGGCGATGTAGGCCGCGCGGGCCGCGGCGACCGCCGCCTGCTCGTGGGTTCGCCGCGACCCCATCTCGATGAGCGGACGTCCCCTGGCCGCGCTCACCATCCGCGCCGCGGCCGAGGCGACGGCGGTGTCGTGATTGAAAATCGACAGCGCCAGCGTCTCGAGCACCACGCATTCGGCGAACGTCCCGCTCACCGACAGCACCGGGGATCCGGGGAAGTACAGCTCGCCCTCGGCGTAGCCGTCGATGTCGCCGCCGAACCGAAATTCGCGCAAGTAGCGCAACGTATCTGGGTCGAGGAACTGCCCCAGCGACTGGCACGCCTGGTCGTCGAAGGTGAACTGGGGCAGCGCCTCGAGCAGCCGGCCGGTGCCGGCGACCACGCCGTAACGACGTCCTTGGGGAAGCCGGCGTGCGAAAAGCTCGAATGTGGTCCGTCGATCGGCGCTGCCGTCGCGCAGCGCCGCCGCCAGCATCGTCAACTCGTACTTGTCGGTCAGCAGCCCAGTAACGACCGGGTCGTTCATCCCATAACGGTATCGGCTGCCCTCGGGTCTCGGAAACGTCGTCCAACCCTCGGTATCGTGTAGGCCATGGTTGTTATGTCAGCGCCCACTAAGCCGGGCACTACAGGACAACGAGAGTCCGCTCCGGTAGAGGCCACGGCGAGCCCGTGGGTCACGATCGTCTGGGACGACCCGGTCAATTTGATGACCTACGTGACCTATGTGTTCCAGAAGCTGTTCGGCTACAGCGAGCCGCACGCCACCAAGCTGATGCTGCAGGTGCACAACGAGGGCAAGGCCGTGGTGTCCGCCGGCAGCCGGGAGTCCATGGAAGTCGATGTGTCCAAGCTGCACGCCGCCGGTCTGTGGGCGACGATGCAGCAGGACCGCTGACGGTCGAGGCGCTGGCGATTCCCGGTGCGCAAATGGAAGCGGGTCGAGACCGCTGACGGTCCCCGTTTTCGGTCGTCGCTGGCCTCGTACGAGGCCGCCCTGCTCAAGAATCTGGCCACGGCGATGATCGGCCTGCTCGACGAGCGCGAATCCGCTTCGCCGGCAGACGAACTCGAGGAGATCACCGGGATCAAGACGGGCAACGCCGAACCGCCGAAAGATCCCACGTTGCGTCGGCTGCTGCCCGATTTCTATCGGCCCGACGATGACACCGAGCCGTCCGAGGCCGCGGACAGCCTGAACGCCGCCCTGCGCAGCCTGCACGAGCCCGGCATCGTCGACGCCAAACGCGTTGCCGCACAGCGGTTGCTGAGCACGGTTCCCGACGACGGCGGCCGCTTCGAGCTCACCGAGGACGACGCGAACTGCTGGATCGCAGCGGTCAACGACATCCGGCTGACGCTGGGAGTCATGCTCGAGGTGGGACCCGACGGCCCGGAGCGCCTGCCCGCCGACCATCCGCTGGCCGTGCACTTCGACGTCTACCAGTGGCTGACCGTGCTGCAGGAGTACCTGGTCCTGGTGCTCATGGGGTCCCGATGACCGCGTCGGGCGGCCGGTGAACGCCATCACCGACGTCGGGGGCATCCGCGTCGGCCACTACCAACGACTGGACCCCGACGCGTCGCTGGGCGCCGGCTGGGCCTGCGGCGTCACCGTCATACTCACCCCGCCGGGAACCGTCGGCGCCGTCGACTGCCGCGGCGGTGCGCCCGGCACCCGCGAGACCGACCTGCTGGATCCGGCCAACACCGTGCGGTTCGTCGACGCGGTGTTGCTCGCCGGGGGCAGCGCCTTCGGCCTGGCCGCCGCCGACGGCGTCATGCGCTTCCTGGAAGAACACGAGCGCGGCGTGGCGATGGACGGCGGTGTGGTCCCGATCGTGCCGGCAGCGGTGATCTTCGATCTGCCGGTCGGGGGTTGGCGGTGCCGCCCGACGGCGGAGTTCGGTTACGCGGCCTGTGCTGCCGCCACCGACGCAGAGTTAACCGTCGGGACCGTCGGCGCCGGGGTGGGCGCGCGCGCCGGGGCGCTCAAGGGCGGCGTCGGGACCGCGTCGAGGGCGTTGCCGTCCGGTGTGACCGTCGGGGCGGTCGCCGTGGTGAACTCCGCCGGCGAGGTCGTCGACCGGAGCACCGGCCTGCCGTGGATGACGGACCTCATTCAGGAATTCGGGCTGCGGCCGCCGCCGGCCGAGGAGGTCGGCGCGCTCGCCCAGTTGGCGTCCCCGTCGGATCCGGTGGACAACCCGCTCAACACCGTCATCGCGGTGGTGGCCACCGACGCCGCCCTGAGCGCGGCGGCGTGCCGGCGGGTGGCGATCGCCGCGCACGACGGCCTGGCCCGCAGCATCCGG
>NZ_LZLL01000478.1:0-773 GCF_001669335.1 Mycobacterium sp. 1245852.3
GTCCTTCGCGTTCGGGGCGCCTCGATCAGGCGCTGGTGCCGGGACCAATGTTTCGGGCCGGGCGGGTGCGCAGCCAGGTGGAGGCGATGAACGTTTTGGACGGCACGCAGTCGTCGAGCACCGCCGCGCCGCCGATGCCGTCGGAGTCGATCACCGTGACGCGGGTCGTGTCGGGGTGTGAGGTGGCGGCCACCAGCGCGGCCTCGTAGCCGGCCGGGCCGCCACCGAGGATCACGATGCGGGTCACCACAGCCCCCAACCTAACGAAGCGGCGGGGACCCCGCGAATGCTCGGGGGAAGACCGGCCAGCGTCGGACGTCTAAGCTTTCCCCGTGCCGCTCTACGCCGCGTACGGGTCCAACATGGATCCCGAGCAGATGCAGAAACGCGCGCCCCATTCGCCGATGGCCGGAACCGGCTGGCTGCACGGGTGGAGATTGACCTTCGGTGGCGAGGACATCGGCTGGGAGGGCGCGCTGGCCAGCGTCGTCGAGGACCCGGGGTCAAAGGTGTTCGTCGTCCTCTACGACATGACTCCGGCGGACGAGAACAACCTGGACCGCTGGGAGGGCTCGGAGTTCGGCGTGCACAAGAAGATCCGGTGCCGGGTGGAGCGGATCTCGTCGGACACCGACACTGACCCGGTGTTGGCGTGGCTGTACGTGCTGGACGCCTGGGAAGGCGGCATGCCGTCGGCCCGGTACCTGGGGGTGATGGCCGACGCCGCCGAAATCGCCGGAGCGCCAAGCGATTACGTACACTGGCTGCGCACC
>NZ_LZLL01000479.1:0-6281 GCF_001669335.1 Mycobacterium sp. 1245852.3
CTGGCGTCGGATGAAGGGAGTCAGCAATTCCTGTCCCCCCTTTCCACCAGCGGTCCACCCGGTGCGTCATTCGGGTTCGGCGTGTAACGCACGTCCGGGATCATCGTCTCCGGGTCGCGCCCAAACGACTGCTCGAGTGCCCGCAGGGCTCCCGACAAACCTGTCCCGGTGAGGAACGCGTTGTCGACGGCGCTGTAGGTCAGGTCGAGCGTCAGCGAGATGTTGATGTAGTCGCCGCGGAAGATCTTCGGGACCGTGTCGATGTCGAACGGCTGGGTGAGGATCAGCTTCAGCGCGCCGATCAGGTACGGCGAAGCCCGGCCGAGCTCCTTCAGCGGGCACTGCAGCGCCTGCAGATCGGTGTGCAGCGGCCCGCGCGCCTCCGACAGGTATTGGTCGGCGGCCTGGCTGAGCCGTCCCACCGAGTCGACGGCGTTGATCAGCAGGTTCCTGGTGTCGGCGAAATGCTTGATCAGCGGCGGGATGTCGGTGAGCACCCGATCCAAGACGTCGGCGCGGCCACCCACGTAGGTCAGCAGCCGGTTGGTCGAGTCGATGGCGTGCGTGATGTCGTCGCGCTGCTGGTTGAGCTGGTTGGTGAAAGTGTCCAGCTTGCCGAGCAGCGCCCGGATCGCCTCGCCGCGCCCATTGAAGATGTTGTAGACCTCGTTCTGCAGCACCTCCAGGTTCGGGATGCCGCCGCCGCGCAGGATCAGCGAGAGGCTGGCCAGCGTCTGCTCGGTGGTGGGGTACGAGGTCGAATTCTTCAGCGGAATGGTGTCGCCGCTCTTGAGCAGTTCGTGCGACGGGTTCGGCGGCGCGGCCAGCTCGACGTGCTGGGAACCCAGCAGCGACGTCTGGCCGATCTTGGCCGTGGCGTTCTTGGGCAACTTGACGTTCTTGTCCACACCGAGCGTCAGGGTGGCGATCCAGTTCTTCAGGTTGATGGCCTTGATCGAGCCGACGAAGACGTCGGCGACCATCACCTTGCTGTTGCCGTTGATCGCCAGGGTGTCGGGCACCTGCACGTAGAGGGTCATGGCCCCCGACCCGCTGCCGGGTCCACCCGGGATCGAGACGTTGGAGATGCCCTTCCAACCACACGAGCTCAACACCGTCGCGGCCACCAGCAGGGTCAGCCCTTGCCACGCCCGATGGCGGATCAGCCGAAGCGCGCCCCTCACTGCCCACCTCCAAAGTCAGCGGGTACCGGCGGCCCGCCCGCGTTCGGCGCGGGCGCGGACACCGGCGCCGGTGTCGGGGCGACCGGGCCCGGGACCACATCCGGTCCGGGCGGCGGCGGTTGGATCGGCACCGGGGCATTCAGCCCGATGGGCGGCACGATCGGGTTCTCGTCGTAGGCGTTCGGCGGACCCGGCGGGGTCTGCAGGGTCGACTGGACGGGTTCGATGTTCGGACCACCCATCAGCTCACTCAGCGATTCGGGGGTCATCAGGCCCGCGGTGATCGGCCCGACCTGCTGGCCCTGCATGCCGGGAGCGACGATCCAGCCCGGCTGGGTGTTGCGGTGCGACGTCGGGGTGTCCGGCACCCAGATGCCGGGAACGGTGGTGTCTTTGTATCCGTTCGGTGGGTGCAGCCGGTCCTCGGAATACGCGACTTCCTTGGGCAGCGTCTCCGCCGTGCTGAACAGGTTCAAGCCGAACGGCGGGTAGTTGAACTTGATCGCGTCGAGGATCGGCGAGAGGTACTGCGCACACAGTTCGGCCGACTCCTGGTAGCCCAGCCGACTGCCGGCCTGGATCGCGCTGCAGATGAACTGCATCGGGTTCGCGAAGTTGGTGATCGACGGGATGGCGACCACCGAACCGTGCGACGGGTGATAGATCTGGTTGATGTTCGCCGCGGCCGTCGGCAGCACGTGCAGCGCGGTCTCCAGCCCGTTCAGCGGATCCGGTTGCAGCAACGCGTTCGTCGCGGTCTCGAGGTTGTTGATGTCGTGGGTCAGCACGCCGCGGTTCTGGTCCAGCCAGGGGCGCACGGTGGTGAGCAGGCTGTCGAACTGCTGGATCGCGTTGGCCAGGTCGTTGTCGTTGTGCGCCAGCCGGGTGGTGAAATCCGCCAGGTTCTGGTTGAGCGCGACGAACTGCTGGTCGTCCTGGTGCAGCGCATTGACGAACAGCGCCAGGCTGCGCACCACCGCAAAGAAGTCGCCGCGACCCTCGTTCAGCGCGGTCAGTGCCTGCGACAGGTTGGTCAGCGTGGTGTTGATCTGCTTGCCCTTGCCGGCCAGGCCGTCGGCGAAGGACGTGATGACCTCACCGAACGGCCCCGTCGGCTGCTCGGGTGTGGGGCCCAGCTTGGAGATGATGTTGGTGATGCTGTTGCGCAGCTGGTCCCACTCCACCGGCACCTGGGTGCGCTCCTCGGGGATCACCGCGTTGTTGGCCAGCACCGGACCGCCCTTGTAGGCCGGCTCCAGCTGAATGGACCGCGAAGCCACCAGGGTCGGGTTGAGGATCACCGCCGACGCGTTCGCCGGAACCTTGTACTTGTTCTCGTAGTGGAAGGTGACCTTCATCTTGTCGCCGCTGGGCTCGATCTTGTCGATCGCCCCCACCCGCAGGCCCATGATCTGCACCTTGTCCCCCGCGTACAGCGCGTTCGCCGCCGGGAAATAGGCCACCACGGTGTTGTTGGTCAGCTTCTCGTACAGCCGCCAGCCGACGTAGCCGACGACGAGAGCCAACACGATCACCAGCGATCCGATGATCACCGATGTCCGCGTCATCTTCGGTAGCCGAATGTTGCGGACGTCAAAGATGGTGCTCAATTCTGGCTACCTCCCCCCGCTGCGCCGCTGCCTCCGGTTCCGCCCGGGTTGATGAACGGTGCCGGCAGCTGGTTACCCGGCCCGGGTGGCGCGGCCGGCCCCGGCGGGAAGCCCGGCGCGAACGTCGACGGTGGCGGCGTCGGCCCGGCCGGCGCCAGGTTCTCGGTGCGCGCGCCCGGCGGTGCTTGCGCCGGCAACGGCACCGGGGTGCCCGGAACGTCTGGCGGCGGGTCGCCCGGCCGGCCCGCGATCGGGATGCCCGGCGTGGGCGGCAGACCGTTGGGGTTGGGCGGCGACGTCATCACGTCGACCGGCGCGGGGAAGCCCGGCCCACCGAACGGGCCCGACGCCGCGCCCGCACAGGGCAACGGATTCCACGGCCGCGGCAGCCCCTCGTCCCCGACGGTGACATTGCCGCCCGGATTGGCCGGCGTGTACGAGCACGGCGATCCCGGCGGGACGGCCGGACCCGGGTGATCGGGCGTGCCCTCGAGCACCGGCGGTGCCGGCGGCGGCGCGCCGTTGGGGAATCGGGTGCCGTTGGGGTCGGGGAACCGGAAGGCCGGCAATCCCGCACTGCGCCAGAAGTTCTCCGGGTCGATGCCGCGCTTCTTGAAGGCGGCGTCCACCCAGGGCTGCGAAATCTGGTACAGCGCCAGGTTGTGCAGCACCACCTTGAAGAACGGGCCGGAGGCGATGGCCTCGTTCAGCGACGGCAGGAACTTGCCGACCTCGGTGAAACCGTTGGCCAGATCGTCTTTGCGCTGCACCAGGATGTCGCTTACGGTGCGCAGCTGCTCCAGCACGTGGTTGAGGTTCGGGTTGTCGTTGATCAGGCCCTTGACCTGTTCGGAGAACGCCGCGACGTTGCTCAGCAGGGCGTTGATGGCCTGGCCGCGTTCGTTGAAGGCGGCCAGCAGGGTCTTGGCGTTGACCAGCGCCCGGTCGATCTGGTCACTACGGTCACCGAGGATGCCCGCCACCTGGTTGGCCTGGGCGAGCAGGTGCTTGACCTCTTCGTCGCGCTTGCCGATGGTGTCGGAGAACTTGGCCACGCCTTCGAGCGCGGGGCTCAGGTGCGGGTAGGTCTGGTCGATGGTTTGCGACAGGACGTGCAGCGACTGCTTGACGGCGTCGATGTCCCAGCCCTGCGCGGCCTTGGTGACGTCGAAGAACGCGTCGTAGATCTGATAGGGCGTGGTGCTCTGGCCGATCGGCAGCGTCGACCCGGGCCGCAGCGTCTGGCTACCGCGCGGCTCGAGTTCGAGCACCTTCTTTCCGAGGATGGTGTCCGTCTTGACGGCCAGCCGGCTCTCGGTGCCGAAGGTCGCGGTGCCGGCGTTGAACTGGATCACGATGTGATCGCCGTCGATCTTGAGACCCTCCACCTTGCCGACGTCCACGCCGGCGATGCGCACCTTATCGCCCTTGCTGAGACCGCCGGTGTCGGCGAACTGCCCGTAGTAATGCGGTTTGGCCATCAACATCGGGACGCTGGTGAAGCTTTGGCCCACGCCGATCACCAGCACCGTGACGACGATGCCCATCAGCCCGATGCGGACCCGGTTCGGGGGTTCGAGAGTTCTCATTGCGGCGTGCACCTACCCGTCGGCTGCTGGAACAGCCGGACCGTGCGGACCGGGCCGCCGGCCTGCAGACCGTTGATCTTCAGGGTGATGTCGCAGGCGTAGAAGTTCACGAAGTCCCCGTACGACCCGATGGCGCGCCCGATCATGTTCAACGCGGTCGGCACCTTCTTCAGGTAGTCCTGCAGTTGATCCTGCTGGTCGATCAGCGGCTGCTGGACGGCGTCCAGGTAGTTGATCGTCTTGTGCAGCAGGCCGCGGTTTTCGGCCAGCAGGTCGGCAACCGTTCCGGCGGCGTTGCTGATGTGCGCGGTCCCCCCGGCCAGTTGGTCGCCGTGGTCCTTGAGACCGGTGATCAACACCTCCAGATTGTTGATGGTCTGGTCGAACTGCTGCCGGTGCCGGACCGTCGTGTCCAGCACCGTGTTGAGGTTCTTGATGACCTCGCCGATGGCCTGGTCACGCTCACCGAGTTGGCTGGTCAGCTGCGCGGTCTGGTCGAGGATGTCGTTGATGGTGCCACCCTGCCCTTGGAACACGGTGACCAGCGCGGTCGCGATGCTGTTGACCTTCTGTGGGTCGAGCGCCCGGAACAACGGCTTGAAGCCACCGATCAGGGCGTCGAGGTCGAGCGCCGGCTGGGTGCGGGCGAGGGGGATGAACCCGCCGGGCGCCAGCACCTTGTCGGCGCCGTCGCCCTGGCCGCGCTTGAGTTCGAGGTAGCGGTTGCCGATCAGGTCCAGGTAGCGGATCTGGGCGGTCGTCGACTGGTACAGCGGGATCGAGCGGTCGACGTTGAATTTCACCCGCGCCCGCTTGCCGCCGTCGACCAGTTCCACCGTGTCGACCTTGCCGACCTCGACCCCGGAGGCGCGGACGAACTGACCCGCGCGCAGGCCGCTGACGTTGGTGAACTCCGCCGTGTATCCGCTGGTGCGGTCGAAGCGCATCTGACCGAACACCACGATGATCATCACGGTGAAGATCAGCAGCACCACCGAGAAGATGCTGAGCTTGACAAGGGTTCCGGTGATTTTCATGGGTTGATCGTGTTATCCCCTACCTGGCGTCCCCAGACGTACTCGATCGCATACGGCGATCCGGTGTCCAGGTGGTTGTACGGCGCAAGGCTGTTGCCGGAGTCCATCACCAGTTCCGGTGCGGGCCACAGGTCATGGGTGAGCGGTTGCCAGCACCCCGGGGCACCGCCGGGGCCGCCGCGCGCGTTCACCCGCGGCAGGTTCTCCGGCCACACGTAGGGGTTCGGTGCACCACCGACCAGGCCGGCGACGCCGCCGAGCCCCATCGTGAGCGCGGCGACCGCGACCAGCGACAGCGGGTTGGCGACCAACCCCAACCCGGACAGCGCCTGGGTGTGGCTGTTGAGCGAGTAGCCGTTGCCGCCCAGGAACGAGGCGGCCTTGGGCTCGATGTCGTGGTAGTTGCGCACGGTGCAGAACAGCTCGGGACTGTAGGTGTCCAGCAGCTGCGCCGTGGGCACCAGGTCTTCGGCGCCGCGCGCCAGGTACGGACCGCCCTTGTTGAACAGCTCGGCACCGGTGTTACCGAAGCCGACCGCCGACAACAACGCCTGATCCAGATCCTTTTGCTGGGCGTTGATGGTGCGCGAGGTGATCACCGCGTTGTTCAAGAAGTCGAACAGGTCCGGCGCCGCGTTCGCGTAGGTGTCGCCCAGCGCCGCCAAACCTTGAATGTCCTTGCGCGCCTGGGGCAACCGCGGATTCACATCATCGAGCAAGATGTTGGCGTTGACCACCGACTGGCCGAACTTCTCGCCCAGCCCCGACAGCGACTGCGCCGCGGCGCTCAGCGTCAGGTTCAGCTTGATCGGATCCACCTTCTCCGCGATCGAGGTGATGGTCTGGAACAGCGTGTTGATC
>NZ_LZLL01000480.1:0-645 GCF_001669335.1 Mycobacterium sp. 1245852.3
CCGCGGTCGAGGTGTGGTGGTGGGATCCATTCGGTGTCGCCGTTGGCGCGTTTTTGGGTGGTCCAGCCCTTCTCGAGGAGGCGGTGGTGGGGTCCGCAGGCCAGGGTGAGTTGGTCGATGTCGGTGCGGTGAGTCTTGACCCAGTCTTGGACGTGGTGGACTTCGCAGTAGTAGCCGGGCACGTCGCAACCCGGATGTGAACATCCACGGTCCTTGGCGTGCAGGACGATTCGTTGGCCGGGTGAGGCCAGGCGCTTGGTGTGGTACAGGGCCAGCGATGTGCCTTTGTCGAAGATGGCGAGATAGTGGTGGGCGTGGCGGGCCAGGCGGATGACGTCGGACATGGGGAGCAGGGTGCCGGCGGCGGTGAGGGCTGTGCCGGTGCTGCGTTCGAGGTCCTCGAGTGTGGTGGTGAGGATGATGGAGGCTGGTAATCCGTTGTGTTGGCCGAGTTTTGCGCTGGCCAGCAGGGCGCGTAGGGCGGCGTTGAGGCCGTCGTGGTGGCGTTGGGCGGTGCTGCGGGTGTCGCGTTGCACCGCGTCTTGGGGCGGGCGCTGTCGATGACCGGCTGCTCGTCGTCGGGGTTGCACATGCCGGGGGCGGCGAGTTTGGCCAGTACCGCCTCGAGGGTGGCGCGGGCTTCGG
>NZ_LZLL01000481.1:0-24262 GCF_001669335.1 Mycobacterium sp. 1245852.3
CTTTCGGGGCGGTGCTCGGCGTCAACGTATACGGCATCTCCCAAGCCAACGTGCTGATCTTCGGGGTGGCCGCCAGCGTGGTCGCCGCCGTGGGGGCGGTGCTGGGCGGGTTCGTCGACCACCGGGTCGGGTCGAAGCCCGTCATCGTGGCCTCACTGCTCGCGATCATCGTCCTGGGACTGACCCTGATGGTGCTGTCCGGCCCGGTGGCCTTCTGGGTGTGCGGGCTGCTGCTGTGCATGTTCATCGGCCCGTCGCAGTCGTCGTCGCGCGCCCTGCTGCTGCACATGGCCAAGCACGGCCGGGAAGGCGTCGCGTTCGGCCTCTACACCATGACCGGGCGGGCGGTGGCGTTCGTCGCGCCCTGGCTGTTCTCGGTGTTCGTCGACGTCTTCGGCGCCGTGCGGGCCGGCCTGGGTGGGATTTCGCTGGTGCTGGTCGCCGGACTGGTGGCGATGCTGGCGGTCCGGGTCCCGCTGCGCGCCTCCGCGGTCGCCCAACCCGCGGCCGAGCCGTCGTAGCGGGCGCGGCCGGCTAGCCGCGGGCGTCGCAGATCGTCAGACCGCCGCCGACGCGCTTGCTGACCTGCACCCCGTCGACGGTCAACGTGCAGGTGACGCTGTGGCCGATGTTGACGATGGTGACGTTGGCCGGGTGATTGGCCGACTTGGACAGGCTGACCTCTTTGCTCCAGGGCAGCGCCACGTTGAATTCGGTCTGGATGAGGCCGCCGGTGTCGATGTACATGATGCTGATCGCGCGGCCCTCGCCCGAGACGGTGTAGACGACGTCCTGCATCGCCGCCGGCCCGGTCGTCTCAGGGGGCAGGGCGGGAACGCTGGTCGGTGGTATCGGCGCCGGAATGAGCGACGGGGTCCGGTGCGGCGACGTCGTCGTGGTCGGCGTGCTGGGCTCGGGCATCGCCGGCAACGGCGGGACCGCGGTCTGGGTCTTGATCGCGTCGTTCGCGAGCACCAACGCGATCACCAAGGCGACGGCCAGCAACACGGCCGCGCCGGCGCCGATCCACAACCACCGCGACGATTTCGGAGCGTCGGGCGGCGGGGGAGCCATGCCGGGCGGCAGCTCGCTCGCCGGGGGCAGGTCTTGCTGCCAGTAGGCCGGCAGCCGCTTGGTCGTGTTCGCCTCGTTCGGACTGGGCGCCCACGGTGATGACGTCGTCCCGCCATAGCTCGGCCCGTACGGCGTCTGGTCGGCGTACGCGGGATCGGCGGAGGGCGAATACCTCGGCTGCTGCGGCCCCGGCTGCGATGTGCTAAACCGCTCGGTGGGACGTGAATCGTTCATGTCCACCTCATGGCTTGCAGGGTACCTGTACTGAAGTGTTAAAGCCCTGAGTCACCTTACGACGGGGAACTCAGGGGCAGCGATTTCCGGCGGCGAGCGCGGCCACCGTCATCGCCCGCATGACGGTGCGCGACCGCGCCGTGCGGACCGGCTTGCTGCGCGAGGCGTCCGAGGACTTCATGCTGTGCGGGGTCGAATTCAGCAGACCGAACACGGCGTGCGCCGCCAGCCGAGCGTCGGCCTCGGCCAGCTCGGGATTGAGCTCCCGCAGCACCCCCACCCAGA
This sequence comes from Mycobacterium sp. 1245852.3, assembly GCF_001669335.1. NCBI lineage: Bacteria > Bacillati > Actinomycetota > Actinomycetes > Mycobacteriales > Mycobacteriaceae > Mycobacterium > Mycobacterium sp. 1245852.3. The sequence goes on from NZ_LZLL01000481.1 coordinate 1,594, forward strand.
CCTCGACGTACTGACGCTGGGATTTGCGCACCTGCTTTTCGGCCGCCTCGGGCAGATGCGCGAGGTCGCGATCCTGGATGCGGATCAGGTCGGGTTCGTCGAACACGAAGTCCAGATGAAAGTCGATCAACGCGTCCAGCACGGCGGTGGCATCGGCGTTGTCGGCCCGCACCCGCCGCGCACCGGCGAGCAGCCGGGTGCTGATACCCACCAGCAATTCGACGAGCAGCGACTCCTTGTTCGGGAAATGCCGGTAGATCGCCGGACCGCTGACGCCGGCCGCGGCGCCGATGTCTTCCAGCCGCACCGCGAGGAACCCGCGCTCGGCGAACAACCGCTCGGCGGCGGACAGAAGTTGTAGGCGGCGGTCAGACTTCAACTGACTCCGGCGATTTGGAGCGTCGGGGGCACCCGCCTGACCGTCGGAGGCGGACGTTGTCATGACGAACCTCCGTTGGTTAACTGGCCCTAACGTAGCACGAGTTATTCGCGATTAACTCACGTTTTCCGATTGGTGCGATCGTTTCTGGACCGGCAACGACGACGATGGTATTCTCACCTTGAGTTAATGAGCATTAACTCAAGAATTGCCTGACCGCACGACGGCAAGGAGGCTGCTGCGGCGATGGACAACGTGGTGACCTCGCCCGCGAAGGCCGAGGCGTCGTTCGCCGACGAGCACCGCCGGCTGGTCGGCGAGCTGAACGCCAAGCTGGCCGCGGCGGCGCTGGGCGGTAACGAGCGCGCGCGGGAACGCCACGTCAGCCGCGGCAAGCTGTTGCCTCGCGAACGGGTGGACCGCCTGCTCGACCCGGGTAGCCCCTTCTTGGAGCTCTCCCCGCTCGCCGCGGACGGCATGTACGGCGACGAATCTCCGGGCGCCGGAATCATCACCGGCATCGGCCGGGTCTCGGAGCGCGAGTGCGTGATCGTCGCCAACGACGCGACGGTCAAGGGCGGCACCTACTACCCGATGACGGTCAAAAAGCATCTGCGCGCCCAAGAGGTGGCGCTGCAGAATCGGCTCCCGTGCATCTACCTGGTGGACTCCGGGGGTGCGTTCTTGCCGCGGCAGGACGAGGTGTTCCCCGACCGCGAGCATTTCGGTCGCATCTTCTACAACCAGGCGACCATGAGCGCCAAGGAGATTCCACAGGTGGCTGCGGTGCTCGGTTCATGCACGGCCGGCGGCGCCTACGTGCCCGCGATGAGCGACGAGGCCGTCATCGTCCGCGAGCAGGGCACGATCTTCTTGGGGGGTCCACCCTTGGTCAAGGCGGCGACCGGCGAGATCGTGTCGGCCGAAGACCTCGGTGGTGGTGACCTGCATTCCCGCGTTTCCGGTGTCACCGACCACCTCGCCGACGACGACGAACACGCCCTGCGGATCGTGCGTGCGATCGCGGCCACCTTCGGCCCGCGCGGGGCCAGCCCGTGGGAGGTGCGATCCCCGGTCGCACCCAGGTGCGCGCAGACCGAGCTCTACGACGTGGTGCCGCCCGACCCGCGCGTGCCCTACGACGTGCACGAGGTCATCGTGCGGCTGGTCGACGGCGGCGAATTCAGCGAATTCAAGGCCAATTACGGCAAGACCCTGGTGACCGCGTTTGCCCACATCCACGGCCACCCGGTGGGCATCGTGGCCAACAACGGCGTGCTGTTCAGCGAATCCGCCTTGAAGGGCGCGCATTTCATCGAGCTGTGCGACAAGCGCAAGATCCCGCTGCTGTTCTTGCAGAACATCGCAGGCTTCATGGTCGGTCGCGATTACGAGGCCGGCGGCATCGCCAAGCACGGCGCCAAGATGGTCACCGCCGTCGCCTGCGCGCGGGTGCCCAAGCTGACCGTCGTGATCGGTGGTTCCTATGGGGCGGGCAACTATTCGATGTGCGGCCGGGCCTATTCGCCACGCTTCTTGTGGATGTGGCCCAACGCCCGCATCTCGGTGATGGGCGGCGAACAGGCCGCGTCGGTGCTGGCCACCGTGCGCGGCGAGCAGCTCGCCGGCGCGGGCAAGCCGTGGTCGACCGACGAGGAAGAGGCGTTCAAGGCGCCCATTCGCGAACAATACGAGAGTCAGGGCAACCCCTACTACTCCACGGCCCGGCTGTGGGACGACGGGATTATCGATCCCGCCGATACCAGAACCTTTGTCGGGCTGGCCCTTTCGGTGTGCGCGCAAGCGCCGCTGGAACCCGTCTCCTACGGCGTCTTCCGGATGTGAGTGCAGTGTTCGAAACCGTTTTGGTGGCCAACCGGGGCGAGATCGCGGTTCGGGTGATCCGCACCCTGCGCCGACTGGGCATCCGCTCGGTCGCCGTATACAGCGATCCCGACGACGGCGCGCGCCACGTGCTCGAGGCCGACGAGGCGGTGCGACTCGGCCCCGCGGCGGCGCGCGAGAGCTATCTGAACATCGACAGGGTCGTCGAGGCGGCCGTGCGTACCGGATCTCAGGCGATCCATCCGGGTTACGGATTCCTCTCGGAGAACGCCGATTTCGCCGCCGCCTGCGAGCGGGCCGGGGTGGTCTTCCTAGGGCCGCCGGCCCGGGCGATCCAGGTGATGGGCGACAAGATCACCGCCAAGAACGCGGTCGCCGCCTTCGACGTCCCGGTGGTTCCCGGGGTCGCCAAATCCGGCCTGAGCGACGACGAGTTGGTCGCGGCCGCGGACGAGGTCGGATACCCGGTGCTGATCAAACCGTCGGCGGGCGGCGGCGGTAAGGGCATGCGCCTGGTGGAAGAACCGGGCAGGCTGTGCGAGGCGCTGGTGGGCGCGCGGCGCGAGGCCGCCTCGTCCTTCGGTGACGACACCCTCTTCCTCGAACGATTCGTGTTGCGCCCCAGGCACATCGAGGTCCAGGTGCTCGCCGACACGCACGGCAACATCGTGCACCTCGGCGAGCGCGAATGCAGCCTGCAGCGCCGCCACCAGAAGGTGATCGAGGAGGCGCCGTCGCCGTTGCTTGACGAGGCGACCCGGGCGCGCATCGGGGAGGCCGCCTGCAACACCGCGCGCAGCGTCGACTACGTCGGTGCGGGCACCGTCGAATTCATCGTCTCCGCGGCCCGGCCCGACGAGTTCTTCTTCATGGAGATGAACACCCGCCTGCAGGTCGAGCACCCGGTGACCGCCTCGGTCACCGGGCTGGACCTGGTCGAGTGGCAGCTACGGGTCGCCGCCGGGGAGAAGCTGGCGTTCGCCCAGGACGACGTCGAATTGCGCGGGCACGCGATCGAGGCCCGGGTGTATGCCGAAGATCCGGCACGGGGATTCCTGCCGACGGGCGGGCGGGTGCTGCAGATCTTCGAGCCGTCCGGTGACGGTGTGCGGGTGGATTCTTCGCTGCGGGCGGGCACGCTGGTCGGCAGTGACTACGACCCGATGCTGAGCAAGGTGATCACCCACGGGACCGACCGCGACGAGGCGCTGGCCAAACTCGACCGGGCATTGAGCCGGACCGCGATCCTGGGCGTGCAGACCAACATCGAATTCCTGCGGTTTCTGCTGGCCGACGAACGCGTGCGTACCGGTGACCTTGATACCGCGCTGCTCGATGAGCGGCTGGCCGACTTCGCTCCGGTGCCGGCCCCCGATGACGTGCTCGCGGCGGCGGGTCTTTACCGGCAATCCGTGCTGGCGTTGCGGGCTCGCCGCTTCGCGGGCAATCCGTGGGCGGCGCCGACGGGTTGGCGGGCCGGCGGCAGGCCCGCACCGGTTCGCACCGACATGCGCACCCCGCTACGCACCGAGACGGTGTCGGTGTGGGGGCCACCCGAGGCCGCCGGTGTTCGGGTGGGTGACGGTGAAACATATTCCGCCGCAGCGCAAGTCGAGCAATCGCGAATGAGCGTTACGCTGGACGGGCTGCGCCGGGAATACCACTGGGCCGAAGCCGACCGGCACTTGTGGATCGCCGACGAGCGTGGCACCTGGCACCTGCGTGAGGCCGAGGAGAACAAGATCCATCGCGCCGCGGGCGCGCAGCGGGCCGAGATCGTCAGCCCGATGCCCGGCAGCGTGATCGCGATTCAGGCATCCTCGGGCACCGACGTTTCCGAAGGCGACGTGGTGGTCGTCGTCGAGGCGATGAAAATGGAACATTCGCTTGCCGCACCGGTTTCCGGACAGGTGGAGGTGCTGGTCTCCGTCGGCGATCAGGTGACGGTGGACCAGGTGCTGGCCCGGCTGGTGCCCGCTGAATCCGGCGCGGCAAGCGATTCGAGTGAGGACGCGTCATGACCACATCCATTACCGCGGGGACCCTACCCAAGGAATACCAGGACCTGCGCGACACGGTCGCGGAGTTCGCGCGCACCGTCGTCGCTCCGGTATCGGCCAAACACGATGAGGAGCACAGCTTCCCGTACGAGGTCGTCGCCAAGATGGGGGAGATGGGCCTGTTCGGGTTGCCGTTCCCCGAGGAGTACGGCGGCATGGGCGGCGACTACTTCGCGCTGTCGCTGGCGCTCGAGGAACTCGGCAAGGTCGACCAGTCGGTGGCGATCACCCTGGAGGCCGGCGCCAGCCTGGGCGCGATGCCCATCTACCGGTTCGGCACCGAAGAGCAGAAGCAGAAGTGGCTGCCGGACCTGACCGCCGGCCGGGCGCTGGCCGGCTTCGGGCTCACCGAACCCGGGGCCGGCTCGGACGCCGGCGGAACGCGCACCACCGCCCGGCTCGACAACGGCGAGTGGGTGATCAACGGCAGCAAGCAATTCATCACCAACTCCGGCACCGACATCACCTCGCTGGTCACCGTCACCGCCGTCACCGGCACCAATGCGAACGGCAAGAAAGAAATCTCCTCGATCATCGTGCCCAGCGGCACACCGGGATTCACCGTCGAACCGGTGTACAGCAAGGTCGGCTGGAACGCGTCGGACACCCACCCGTTGAGCTTCGACGACGCCCGCGTCCCGCAGGAGAACCTGCTGGGTGCCCGCGGCACCGGCTACTCGGGCTTCCTGTCGATCCTGGACGAGGGCCGCATCGCGATCGCCGCGCTGGCAACCGGGGCGGCGCAGGGCTGCGTGGACGAAAGCGTCAAGTATGCCAAGGAACGCCAGGCGTTCGGCCAGCCGATCGGCGCCTACCAGGCGATCAGCTTCAAGATCGCCCGGATGGAGGCGCGTGCCCACGTGGCCCGCACGGCCTACTACGATGCGGCTGCAAAGATGTTGGCGGGCAAGCCCTTCAAGAAGGAGGCGGCAATCGCGAAGATGATCGCCTCGGAAGCAGCGATGGACAACGCCCGCGATGCCACGCAGATTCACGGCGGCTACGGCTTCATGAACGAATATCCGGTCGCCCGCCACTACCGCGACAGCAAGATCCTCGAAATCGGTGAAGGGACTACCGAAGTGCAGCTGATGCTCATCGCGCGATCGCTGGGACTGTCATGAGCGAACCGGCCAAATCAGTTGTCCAGCGGGGCTTGTGGTTTGACGAGTTCGAGATCGGCACCACCTACCTGCACCGGCCCGGCCGCACGATCACCGAGGCCGACAACGTCTTGTTCACCACGCTCACCATGAACACCCAGTCGCTGCACCTGGACGCGGCCTGGGCGGCCGAGCAGCCCGGCTTTCGCGGCGAGCGGCTGGTGAACTCCATGTTCACCCTGTCCACCCTGGTAGGGCTGTCGGTGTCGCAACTGACGCTTGGCACCATCGTGGCCAACCTCGGTTTCTCCGAGGTGTCCTTCCCCAAGCCCGTCTTCCACGGCGACACCCTCTACGCGGAAACCGTCTGCACGGCCAAGCGGGAATCCAAGAGCCGGCCCGGCGAAGGCATCGTCACCCTCGAGCACACCGGGCGCAACCAGGACGGCGAGGTCGTCGCGCGGGCGGTGCGCACCACCTTGGTGCAGAAGCGCCCTGCCGGCCAGGAGGTCAAGTGAACCTGCAAGCCGCCGGCCCCGGCTGGTTGTTCTGCCCGGCCGACCGTCCCGAGCGTTTCGCCAAGGCCGCCGCTGCCGCCGACGTGGTGATCCTCGACCTTGAGGACGGCGTGGCCGAAGCGGATAAACCCGCGGCGCGCAAGGCGTTGCAGGAGACGCCGCTGGATCCCGAGCGCACCGTCGTGCGGGTCAACGCCGCCGACACCCCGGAACACCCGCTGGATCTCGAAGCCCTGGCCGGCACCGCCTACACCACCGTGATGCTGTCCAAGACGGAATCGGCCGCGCAGGTGACGGCGCTGGCGCCCCGCGATGTGATCGCGCTGCTGGAGACGCCGCGCGGTGCGGTGTTCGCCACCGAAATCGCGGCGGCACCGGGCACCGTCGCGCTGATGTGGGGCGCCGAGGATCTGGTCGCCACGCTCGGCGGTAGCTCCAGCCGCAAGGCCGACGGCACCTACCGCGACGTCGCGCACCACGTGCGGTCGACGGCCCTGCTCACGGCGTCCACCTTCGGTCGGGTCGCGCTCGACGCCGTGCACCTGGACATCCGTGACCTCGATGGCCTGCGGGCCGAGGCCGAGGACGCCGTCGCGCTGGGTTTCGCCGGAACGGTGTGCATCCACCCGAGCCAGATTCCGGTGGTGCGCGAGGCGTACCGCCCCAGCGAGGAGCGGCTGGACTGGGCGCGGCGGGTGCTGACCGCGGCGCGGTCCGAACGCGGCGTCTTCGCGTTCGAGGGACAGATGGTCGACTCGCCGGTGCTCAAGCACGCGCACATGACGTTGCGCAGGGCGGGCGAGTCCGTCCCCGACTGACGGCTCCCCGAACGCGGCGTGGGCGAGGCGCGACACGTTGTGCCGTCGTCGCAATCAACGCGGTCTCTTCTCGTTCGAGCGCATAATGGTGGGTACGTCAGTGTCGCGGCGAGCGAAGCCTTTCGTGTAGCTGGCGATCGACTCCCGCTCGCGGCACCCGGCGAGGGAGGCGGTGTGGCGCAAATGTCTTCGGTGCCGATGGCTGTCGAGCTGGAACCGGTGCAACTCGTCGCTCCCGATGGCACACCGACGCCCGAACACCGCTATAGCCGTGAGCTTCCCGCGGAGACGCTGAGCTGGCTCTACGAGATGATGGTGGTCACCCGCGAGCTGGACGGCGAATTCGTCAACCTCAAGCGGCAGGGGGAGCTGGGGCTGTTCGCGTCCTGCCGCGGTCAGGAAGCCGCTCAGGTTGGCGCCACGGCGTGCCTGCGCAAGACGGATTGGTTGTTCCCCCAATATCGGGAGCTCGGCGCGTTTTTGGTGCGCGGCATCCCGCCGGGGCATGTGGGGGCGGCGTGGCGCGGAACGTGGCACGGCGGCCTCGAGTTCACCAAGAAATGCTGTGCCCCCCTGTCGATTCCGATCGGCACCCAGACCCTGCACGCCGTGGGCGCGGCCATGGCCGCCCAACGCCTCGGCGAGGATTCGGTGACGGTGGCCTTCCTCGGCGACGGCGCCACCAGCGTGGGAGACGTGCACGAGGCGTTGAACTTCGCGGCGGTGTTCGGCACGCCTTGCCTGTTCTTCGTGCAGAACAATCAGTGGGCGATCTCGATGCCGATATCCCGACAGACCGCCGCACCCTCGCTGGCGCACAAGGCGATTGGTTACGGAATGCCCGGAATCCGGGTGGACGGCAACGACGTTTTGGCCTGCTACGCGGTGACGGCCGAGGCCGCCGCCCGAGCCCGGGCCGGCGGTGGGCCGACGTTGATCGAGGCGGTCACCTACCGCCTGGCCCCGCACACCACATCCGACGATCCGAGTCGATACCGGACGCAAGAGGAAGTGGATCGCTGGGCGGCGCTGGAACCGATCGCGCGGTACCGCAGCTACCTGCAGGGCCAAGGTCTGTGGTCGGACCGGTTGGAGGAACGCGTCGCGGCCCGAGCCAAGCGGATGCGGGCCGAATTGCGCGACGCGGTGTTCGACGCGCCCGACTTCGACATCGACGAGGTGTTCACCTCGGTGTACGCCGAGATCACACCGGGGCTAGAGGCACAGCGCCAGCAGCTGCGGGCCGAACTCGACCGAAGCGATTGAGAGGCATCCATGACTCAGCTCGCTGATCGCCCGGCCGGCCACGACGAGACGCTCACCGCGGCAGTAGAACACGTCGTGCTGGGCGCGCAGTCGCTGACCATGGTGCAGGCGCTCAACCGGGCCCTGCACGACGCCATGGCCGCCGACGATCGGGTGCTGGTGTTCGGCGAAGACGTATCGGTCGAGGGCGGGGTGTTTCGGGTCACCGAGGGGCTGGCCGCGGCGTTCGGCGAAGCACGCTGCTTCGACACGCCCCTCGCCGAATCGGCCATCATCGGGATCGCGGTGGGGCTGGCGTTGCGCGGCTTCGTGCCGGTACCCGAGATCCAGTTCGACGGGTTCTCCTACCCGGCCTTCGATCAGGTGGTCAGCCACCTCGCCAAGTACCGCACCCGCACCCGCGGCGAAATCAACATGTCGGTGACGGTGCGCATCCCCTCGTTCGGGGGAATCGGTGCCGCCGAACATCATTCGGACTCGACCGAGTCGTATTGGGCCCATACCGCCGGCCTGAAGGTGGTAGTACCGTCCAGCCCCGCCGACGCGTATTGGCTACTGCGGCACGCGATCACCTGCCCGGACCCGGTCATGTACTTGGAGCCCAAGCGCCGCTACCAGCGTCGCGGCCTGGTTGACGTCACCCGGCCCGAACCACCGATCGGACGGGCGATGGTGCGCCGGCCGGGTACCGACGTGACCGTCGTGACGTACGGCAGCCTGGTCGGCACGGCCGTCGGAGCAGCCGAAGAGGCTCAGCGGCAACGCGGTTGGAGTCTGGATGTCATCGATCTGCGCTCGCTGGTGCCACTGGACTTCGATACCGTCGCCGCGTCGATCCACCGGACCGGACGCTGCGTGGTGATGCACGAGGGCCCCCGGAGCCTGGGGTACGGGGCCGGCCTGGCCGCCCGAATCCAGGAGGAGTTGTTCTACGAGCTGGAGGCCCCGGTGTTGCGCGCGTGCGGGTTTGACACCCCGTACCCGCCGGCGCGGCTGGAGAAGTGGTGGCTGCCCGGACCCGACCGGCTGCTTGATTGCGTCGAGCGCGTGCTGGGGCAGCCATGAACGACGAGCGGGTCAAGTCGTTTCGGGTCCCTGACCTCGGCGAGGGGTTGGAAGAAATCACCGTGACGCAGTGGCACGTGGCGGTGGGCGAGGACGTCGAACTCAACCAGGTGCTGTGCACGGTGGAGACGGCCAAGGCCGAAGTGGAGATCCCCAGCCCGTACGCGGGTCGCATCGTCGAACGCAACGGCGCCGAAGGCGATGTCCTCAACGTCGGGGCGGTGCTGCTGCGGATCGACACAGCGCCGCTGGGCGGCGATTCGCCGGCCGCCGAGACGGCGCCACCGACGCTGGTCGGTTATGGCGCCGACTCCGGCATCGACATCAGCCGGCGCACCACCCGCCCGCTGGCCGCGCCTCCGGTGCGCAAGCTGGCCAAAGAGCTGATGGTGGATCTCAACTCGGTGCAGGGTGGCGCGGGCGCCATCATCACTCGGGAGGACGTGCTGGCGGCGGCCGGCGGGAACGGCCATGGCGCCGACGTGCGGCCGGTCCAGGGTGTGCAGGCCCGGATGGCGGAGAAAATGACGCTGTCACACAAGGAGATTCCACCGGCGAAAGTCGGTGTCGAGGTCGACTGCGCGGAGCTGCTGCGGCTGTCCGACCGGTTCCGCGCGGAGCAGGAGACCATCACACCCTTCGTCCTGACGTTGCGCTTGCTGGTTATCGCGTTGCGCCACAACGAGATGTTGAATGCGACCTGGGTGGACTCGCCGCAGGGACCGCGGGTGCGCGTCGAGCACCGTGTGCACCTGGGCATCGCCGCGGCCACCGAGCGTGGATTGCTGGTCCCGGTGATCGCCGATGCCCACACGATGACGACCCGCGAACTGGCAAGCAGGGCAGCCCAATTGATTGCCGGCGCGCGAGCCGGCAGCCTGGGACCGGGGGAGCTGCGCGGCTCGACGTTCACCGTGACGAACTTCGGGGCGCTGGGTGTGGACGACGGGGTGCCGGTGATCAACCATCCCGAAGCCGCCATCCTCGGCATGGGAGCGATCAAGCCGCGGCCCGTCGTCCGGGGCGGCGAGATCGTGGTGCGCCCGACGATGTCGTTGACATGTGTGTTCGACCATCGCATCGCCGACGGGGCGCAAGCCGCCCAATGTGTCTGCGAGCTAAGGGATCTGATCGAGGCACCGGAGACCGCGTTGCTCGACTTGTGAGCGCCGGGTCACGAGTGCGGCGGCACGGGGCACCAGAACAGGCCACAGTTGAAGTTCGGCTGATGAAACGGCGGCGGGGGCGGGTACGGCGGAGGGTTGTCAGTGTCCCAACATTGGTTCCAGTACTTGTTCTCGCCCCAGGCCGGGTTCCACGGCTGGTTCGGGCACCAATGCGCTTGCGGCGGCGGCGCCGGCCGGGCCTGCGCGGTACCCGCCGTCAGCGCGAGTCCCGCCGTGGCGAGCCCACTAGTTAGCAGGGCCCCGGCGACAAGCCGGGTGAAGGTGTGGTGGATGTGCACGCTGCATTCCTTTGCTCAGGCGCCACTTCGGTCGGCGTCGTCGCAGCAAGTGCAGCCGGTCCGCCGCGCTACCGATCCCAATCTGCGCGCGTGCGGGGGAGGCCTACCGGCGTTGCGCGGCGGCCAATCGCTTTGCGAATTCCGGTGATTGGATGGAATAGGACTGCGGGCCGAGCTCGGCGCGCATGGCCAGCTGGTGTTGCTCGTTGTCCAGCGATCCCGGGCTGACGGTGGCGCGCATGGTGGCCTTGGTCGCCAGCACCACGTCGCGCGGTGCCGCCGCCGGGCCGGCGGCCAGCTCCAGCGCCGCGGCTACCGGATCGTCGGCGACGCTCAGCGCCAAGCCGTGCTGTACGGCGGCGTCGGCGTCGAAGCGCATGCCGAACAGCAGCGCGGCCCGCGCCACCTGGGGGCCGACGGCTCGCTGGAACATCCACGTCGCGCCCCCGCCCGGGTGTAGACCGAGCTTCTGGAATCGCGCGTCGAACACCGCGGCGGGTCCGGCGATGCGCACGTCGGCGGCCAGGGCCAGATTGAGACCCGCGCCCACCGCGGCGCCGTTGACGGCGGCAATGGTGGGCAGCCGGCAACCGCCGACGGCCATGAAGCCGTCGTAAAGCTGCTGCAGGCCCGCCTCGGCGGCGCCGCCGCCCGCCGCGCCCAGGGCGCTGAGGTCCGCGCCCGCGCAGAACGCCTTGCCGGCCCCGGTGACCACCACGGCATGCACCTCGGGATCGGCTTCGGCCCGCTCGACCGCCTCTCGCAGCAGGCCCGACGACTCGGCGGTGATCGCGTTGCGCCGATCGGGATCGTTGACGGTGATGAGCGCGACCCGGTTGGTGACGTTGAACAGGATCGGTTCGGACTGGGCCATCGGGCACCTCCGGCTTCGGGTCTTGGTGGCGGATCCGCCTGGGCACACCGGTTTAACGGCGGCAGCGTCTTGGGCGAGGTAAGACTACTTCGCGCCCCGCACCCCGAGTCGGCCGGTGCGAGCGTGAATATCGAGAACCGGTAGGAAAAGGCGGGCATTCGACCGCTGGCGCAAAGGCGGAAACGTTTGCGGGGCCCGCAACGGATATCGGAATCTACAAGCAATGCTGTGTTTATCAAAACATTATCTGCTGCTTTTCGCCCGCGCCGGTCGAACGCCCGGGTCGACCTGGTGAAACAAGGGGTGGGCGCCCGCTCACGGGCCGGATGTCGGAGCTGGGCGCCGCCTTGCCGCGCCACGGACGTTGCTCGGGCCGCGTTACAGCTCGGGTTTCGCTAACTTCTTCGCCAGCTCATCGAGTTCGGCTTGGCGCTCCCGCACCGCACACCCGCGCCGTTCCGTGCGCGCTCCGCGCATAACGGCCACCGGCAGCGCATCACTACGCAACTTGGTGTTGGCGTAATGTATTGCGGCATCGATCATTTCGATGTATCGCTCGGCATCGTGCTCGGCGCACGAACCCTCGATCCGCTGGATTTCATCCCAGCAAGGATAGGAGGAATACCGGGCATCAAGTTGTTGCTGCGAGACTTGCGTTCCGAAGTAACAGCGCCAGTCGCGGCTTAGCCAACCCCGAGTTTTGACTTCGACTTTGATTCGATTGCCAACGCCGGCTATGAACCTCGGCTCCCCGACGCGCACTACCGGCTGCCAGTCATTCGACGCCATATTTCGCCAACCCCTCGAAGAGAAGACGCTGTAAGTAATGATCTCCCCCTAAGCGCCATCTGCTCGTTTTGACACGCTGTTCCCAGTTCGATTAAAGCGCAAACTTTTGACAGCGACTTCGAGTTTGTGGGTCCGCGGACGCTATGGGACCCTCACCCGATTGCCATTTGCCGCGGTTGCGCGTGCGGGTTCGTGGCCATCAACGCGATCGCCAAAATGCGCCGTGACCTGCGCCAGCGCGCCAATCGCAAAAGTAATTGGATCGCGCTTCGTGCGGCTTGCGTCGGGGTGCCCCCACCAATTCATCTTGCGTCCCGGCGGTCACTTCGGCCCCGGGGGCACCATCCGGTGACCATAAGGTGATTCCCGAATCCGATAGCGCATGCGCTATCGCTTTCGGCGATCGCGACCAATGATCGAGCCCGGCGGCGGTTGACCGGCTGGACTCGCCACGCGCACTCCGCGGCCAAGGATGCGTAGAGGATCCGCCAAGCGCCGGCGCCCAAGCTCATGTCAGCTCGAACGAGCAATCCCCATCGGCATCGACGTAAGGAGCACCTCATGCGGACCGCGAGCTCCAGGACCATGCGCTACAGGGCGCCTGCCTACCGGGCGTACGCGAGGACGCGCGATCGCCGACTCGGGTACGTGCGGCTGATGCTGGTCGCCGTCGCGACGGCCGGATTGATCGGCCTGGGGGTCGGTGTTGCCAGCCTCGATCGACCGCTGGCCGGCCGGCCCTGTCCGGTTCCGAATGTCACCACGCATGACGCCGCCGGCCTCACCTGGTCGTGCGACCCGGCGTCGCCCGGACATCACGAGGCGGTGTGGCAGTATGCGCCCGCGTCGTAGCCTCGATAGCACATGGGGCGCAACGGATTTCGTTGCCAGCGCCCGCCGTTTGGAGATGCGCCTCGGCAAAGACCAACGAGCGCCACCATTAGCGCAGCTCTCACGTCCGGCAAGTCGCTCGCGACCGTGCGGCACGCGCCGGTCACCATGGTGGCCAGTTGGGCGACCTCAGAGCTTTCCGGCCACGAAAGTGGCTGCCTGGGTTGGCATTCCGGATCCTTGGTAGGACAGATCCGCCGCCGAGAACAACTCGTCGTGTGACGGCAGTGCCAGCGGGCCGCCCGGAGTGCATACCGGATCGCCGGGCGCGCACAAGTCAATGGCCTTCGCCCCGTACCACGGGCTGACCACGCTCACCGGCGCCCCCAGATACCTGGCCGACGGATTTCCGAAGAGGGCCAGGGCGGCAACATGGTCGGCCTCGTCGGCCGTCAGTATCTGAGGGATCAAGCCCGCGATCGGTGCCTGGGCGATGGTGATCAGATCTATCACCATCGCGCCCTGCGAATAGCCTCCGAGCACCAGTTTGGTGTTAGGACAGTTCGCCACCATGGACTGAACGTGGGCGTGCGCGTCGCCGGCGCCCGCCGACGCCGACGGTGCGAAATCCCCATCCGCGGGGTAGTTGACGGGATACACCCCGAGCGACCGGCCCCGGACCTGGGAGCGCAGCGAGTCGATGAACGCCTGTCCGACCCCGCCGACACCGGGTGGCTCGGCGGTGCCGCGGGCGAACGTGACCTCGATGTCCGGACAGGGCGAGGCGGACGCGGAGATCGGCGGACACAACGGCGACGAGCAAGCCGTCAGCACCGTGGCGGCCAGTACACGCGCTGATCGGCGTGCGTTCACGCACCAATGCTGACATATCGGGGCCGGAAAGGCACGGTCCGATCAGGGCCCAGCTAACGCGGGACATATGCCCGGACCGGCGTGCCGGCCGGCAAACTCGCGTGCCCCAGGCAATTCTTGGCCGACGGCTTAAGCGCTCACCGATTGGTCTATGGCGCAATGTTTCTCACGCTGCAAACGATCAGCGGCGATGTCCGCAATCCCCGCGATGATTCGGAGAGCTTCCTCGACAGTCGGGGAGCGTGCCGACCGCCCAACGGACCTGGCCTGAGGTCCGACCGAGTTATTTCTCCGCCATTGCCGGCATTGCGCCGTTGCGTTTGCAACCAGCGCAATACTCCTCATCCTGATTCTGCGTTTCGTGTATGGAATTGCATTCAGGACATTCTTGAATGTATTTATGATTCGGATTCAAGCAAGCAGCCATAAGTTGTTGTTTTTGCCTGAATATGATTGCTGAACTCTTATTGACCCTAGCCAACATCCTCGATAATTTCCCTGCTCAACGATGCAAATGGCCGACTCTCGTGGTCAGCTATCCGCGTTTGCCAATATCAATCACTGTTCCCAGCCGCGGCCGGTTGAAACCCCGGGTGAGGGTGCCACCTGCGCGCACCCGCGGAAATGGAGTAGCCGCCTACTCTAGACGGCTCACTTCGACGCGCCGGAGACTATTAACGTTCTCTTCCCATCTAGCGAAAGGTCCAGCCATGGCCATCGTCGCTACTACGATCGTCCATCCGAACCCTGGGGTCTCCTGGGACGACATTCAGAAGCAGCTGAAGCGAGCGACCGGGCTTGCCCGCAAACATGGCGCGGAGAACGTCACCGCGCTGGTCAACATGATCGGAGGTCAGGGCACCAACGCCATCGGCTTGATGTCGACTACCCAGGACTGGGCCGCATATGGCCAGGTCCAGCAGAGCCTCAATGCTGACCCGGACTTCCAAAGCCTCCTCGTCGACGCGGCCCAAATGGCCACCTGGGAGAACTACGTCAGTCAGACGATCGAGGTCTAGCACCACGACCAGTTGATTTAGGTGATCGATCACCGTCGGTGGGGCGTTCGGTGTCTCGCTTGCCGGCCCGCCGCCAATCCGTTAGGTAGTCAGCAGGACTGATTTCCCAGCCGGTAGGCGCCCGGTCTGCGACTGGACATCGTCGCCCCACCGACCGGGCGGCGCGCGGACCCAGCCGTCGGTGGACCTGCGGCGCCGCGTCGGGCAATAACCGAAGTCACACACGAATCTCGGTGCCCCCGGCACGACTCGAACGTGCGACCTAGGGATTAGAAGGCCCTTGCTCTATCCACCTGAGCTACGGAGGCAATGTGCAGGTCAGTCTATCCAACCGCGCCTGCCGACCCGACTCCCCGCCGCCACGCGCGCGAAAACCCTTACCGCGCCGCGTTTATCGGTTATCGTTGGGACCCTCGACACACGGACAACATCGGCCGGTCATGGGCCGTTAACCGCAGCGAGGCGTGTGCATAACGTTCCAGAGGTGGCGTTGCAATGAGCGTGGCCAGCAAGCAGACCTCGCCCTGTTCGTGGGCGGGGGCCCAGGTGGCACGGCTGGCAGCCGAAGCCCGGGATGTCTACCAACTCGGTAACCTGGTGCTGCGCGGTGGGCCGTTCGCGCTGGGCTGCTTCGCCGGCTGGCTTTTCACGGAGTTTCCTCCGCACGTGGTGACCGGCCACGCGCTGTCCCGCGTCTCGCATCCGTCCGTCGGCCGGGTAGGCACGACGCTGGCCGCCCAGCGGGCTGATCGAACCCTCACCGCCGCGCTCGAGGAGTCCTTCGGCCCCGAGTTTCGCGAACAGGTATGTCATCCCGCCGCCGTCGGCGCGCTGTGCGCCCCGCGCGGTCGACTGCTCGGCAGGCCCGGGCCGCACCGCCGGTATGCGTCGCAGACGTCCGACATCTCCTACGGTCCGAGCCCGCGCGACAACCTGCTGGACATCTGGCGGCGCGACGACTTGGCGCCAGGTTGCCGCGCACCCGTGCTGATCCAGGTGCCGGGCGGGGCATGGGCGCTCAACGGCCGGCGTCCGCAGGCCTACACGCTGATGAGCCGAATGGTCCAACTCGGCTGGATCTGCGTCTCGATCGACTACAGCAAGAGCCCGCGCGCCACCTTCCCCGCACACCTCATCGACGTCAAAAGGGCGATCGCGTGGGTCCGGGAGAACATCGCCGACTACGGCGGCGACCCCGATTTCATCGCGATCACCGGCGGCTCGGCGGGCGGGCACCTGGCCTCCCTGGCGGCGCTGACGCCGAACGACCCCGCCTTCCAGCCCGGTTTCGAAGAGGCCGACACCAGCGTGCAAGCGGTAGCGCCCTACTACGGCGTCTACGACTTCACCGACTTCGACAACATGCACCCACTGATGCTGCCGTTCCTCGAACAGTTCGTGATGAAGGCCCGCTACGCCGAGGCGCCCGAGCGCTTCACGGCGGCATCACCCGTCTCCTACGTGCACGCCGACGCGCCGCCCTTCTTCGTGTTGCACGGCCAGAAGGACGAGTTGGTGCCCAGCGGCCAGGCTCGCGCTTTCTGCGCGGCGTTGCGCGCGGCCGGGGCTGCCACGGTGGCGCACGCCGAACTCGGCAACGCCCACCACGCTTTCGACATCACGCCGACGGTCCGATCGCGGCTGGCCGCTGACGCCGTAGCCGATTTCCTCGGTGTCGTGTACGGACGGCGCGTCAGCTCCCTGCTGGATTCGCTGCCGCTGTCGGCCACTTCGGCCAGCTGAGGGTCGGCCGGAGGCCAGCTGAATCGGCGGCCCGGTGCTCGCCGCTCCTTTCACCAGCGTGGTAACCCGACTAGCGTTGGGTAGACCATTCGGGTCGGTGGTCCTAAAGGCAGGAGGCTTGAGCGACGGTGACAACGTTGGCGCGTCGAGCTGATGACCATGACTGAATCCGTCGAGGCGATCAAGTTGTCCGACGAACTCGGGCCGGTCGACTACCTGCTGCACAGGGGAGAGGCAAACCCCCGCACCCGGTCCGGGATCATGGCCTTGGAGCTGCTGGACACCACGCCGGAATGGGAACAGTTCCGGAACCGATTCGAAAGCGCGTCCCGACGGGTGCTGCGGTTGCGCCAAAAGGTCGTCGTGCCGACCCTGCCGACGGCGTCGCCGCGCTGGGTGGTCGATCCCGACTTCAACCTGGATTTTCACGTGCGCCGGGTGCGTGTTTCCGAACCGGGCACGCTGCGTGAGGTATTCGATCTGGCCGACCTCATCCTGCAGTCGCCGATGGACATTTCGCGACCGTTGTGGACGGCCACCCTCGTCGAGGGCTTGGCCGACGGCAAGGCCGCAACGTTGCTGCATGTCAGCCACGCCGTCACCGACGGCGTGGGCGGGGTGCAGATGTTCGCCGAAATCTATGACCTCGAGCGCGATCCGCCGGCCAAGCCGACGCTGCCGCTGCCCGTGCCGCAGGACCTGACGTCCAATGACCTGATGCGCCAGGGCATTAACCACCTGCCGTTCGCCGTGGTCGGCGGCGTCATGAGCGCGCTGTCCGGGGCGGTGTCGGCGGCCGGGCGGGCGGTCCTGGAACCGACGGCCACCGTCTCGGGAATCGTCGGGTACGCCATGTCGGGCATGCGGGTGCTCAACCGGGCCGCCGAGCCGTCGCCACTGCTGCGGCGGCGCAGCCTGGCCACCCGCAGCGAGGCGATCGACATCCCGCTCGCCGACCTGCACAAGGCCGCGAAAGCCGGCGGCGGGTCGATCAACGATGCCTACCTTGCCGGGTTGTGCGGTGCCCTGCGCCGCTACCACGAGGCGTTCGGCGTGCCGATCAGCACGCTGCCGATGGCGGTGCCGGTCAACCTGCGGGCCGAAGCGGATACGGCCGGCGGCAACCGGTTCACGGGCGTCAACCTCGCGGCGCCGATCGGCACCGTCGACCCCGTCTCCCGGATGAAAAAGATTCGCGCCCAGATGACGCAGCGCCGCGACGAGCCCGCCATGAACATCATCGGCTCGCTGGCGCCGGTGCTCAGCGTCCTGCCGACCGCGGTGCTCGAAGGCATCACCGGGTCGGTGATCGGCTCCGACGTGCAGGCCAGCAACGTCCCGGTCTATCCCGGCGACACCTACATCGCCGGAGCAAAAGTGTTGCGGCAGTACGGTATCGGTCCGCTGCCCGGCGTGGCGATGATGGTGGTGCTGATCTCGCGGGGCGGGTGGTGCACCATCACCGTGCGCTACGACCGGGCCGCGGTGCGAAACGAGGCGTTGTTCGCCCAATGCCTGCTGGAGGGTTTCGACGAGATCCTGGCGCTGGGAGGCGACCCGCCACCGCAGGCGGTGCCCGCCTCGTTCACCGAGTCGGCGGTGTCCACTCGATCGGTGGCCGGCTCATGAGCAACTCGAAGCAGCAGGGGGACAAGGACGAAACGGCCGGAGCGGACCTGCGGCTGCCCGGCTCGGTGGCCGAGATCATGGCCAGCCCCGAAGGACCGAAGATCGGCGCGTTCTTCGACTTGGACGGCACGCTGGTCGCCGGATTCACCGCGGTCATCCTGACCCAGGAGCGGCTGCTGCGCCGCGACATGGGAGTGAGTGAACTGCTCGGTATGGTGCAGGCCGGCTTGAGCCACACCCTCGGTCGTATCGAGTTCGAGGACCTCATCGGCAAGGCCGCCAAGGCGCTCACCGGGCGACTGCTCGACGACCTGGAAGAGATCGGCGAGCGAATGTTCGTCCAGCGCATCGAATCCCGGATCTACCCGGAGATGCGTGAGCTGGTCCGCGCCCACATGGCCCGCGGCCACACCGTGGTGCTCAGTTCGTCGGCGCTGACCATCCAGGTCAATCCCGTCGCGCGGTTCCTCGGCATCCCCAACATGCTCACCAACAAGTTCGAGACCACCGAGGACGGCTTGCTCACCGGGTCCGTCCAGAAGCCGATTCTCTGGGGTCCCGGCAAAGCCGCTGCGGTACAACGGTTTGCCGCCGAGCACGGCATCGATCTCAAGGACAGTTACTTCTACGCCGACGGTGACGAGGACGTCGCCCTGATGTATCTGGTCGGCAATCCCCGGCCGACGAATCCCGAAGGGAAAATGGCGGCGGTGGCCAAGCGCCGCGGTTGGCCCATCCTGAGATTCAGCAGCCGAGGTCCGGTGGGTCTGCGACGGCAGGTGCGTACCCTTGCCGGACTGGGCTCGATTGTCCCCGTCGGCGCGGGCGCAGTGGCAATGGGCGTGCTGACCGGTAGCCGGCGGCGGGGCGCCAATTTCTTTACTTCCATTTTTTCCCAAACCGTGCTGGCGACCACGGGAGTGCACCTCAATGTCGTCGGGAGAGAGAATCTGACCGCGCAACGTCCGGCCGTTTTCATCTACAACCACCGCAATCAGGTGGATCCGGTGATCGCGGGTGCGCTGGTCAACGACAACTGGGTTGCCGTGGCCAAGAAGGAATTACAGAAGAACCCGATCATGGCCCTGCTCGGCAAAGCGTTGGACGGGGTTTTCATCGACCGAGACGATTCGGCCTCCGCGCTGGAGACGATGCGCATTGTCGAGGAGCGGGCCAAGAACGGGCTTTCCATTGTGATGGCGCCGGAGGGCACCCGGCTGGACACCAACGAGGTCGGCCCCTTCAAAAAGGGTCCATTTCGTCTCGCGATGGCCGCCGGCATCCCGATCGTTCCGATCGTGATTCGCAACGCCGAGCTGGTTGCCGCCCGGAACTCGACCGTCATCAACCCGGGCACCGTCGACGTCGCGGTCTTCCCGCCGATCTCGGTGCAGGACTGGACGCTTGACACGCTGCCGGACCGCATCGCCGAAGTGCGCCAGCTCTACCTGGATACGCTCGCCAACTGGCCCGTCGACGAACTGCCCGAGGTCGACCTGTACGCGGAGAAGAAGGCGGCCGAGAAGGCACAGAGCCGGACCGCCAAGGCACCCGCGAAGAAGGCACCCGCCAAGAAGGCACCCGCCGAGAACGCGCCGGCGAAGAAGGCACCCGCCAAGAAGGCACCCGCCAAGAAGGCGCCGGCCAAGAAGGCACCCGCCAAGAAAGCACCCGCAAAGAAGGCGCCGGCGAAGAAGGCCGCGTCGAAAGCCAAGGCACCCAAGGCGACTCCGCATGAATCCGAGGCCGCCCGCAAAGACGGCGAGGCGCAACGGCCCGCGACCAAGGCGGCGCCCGGCAACGCCGAGTCGCCGGAATCGCCGCACCGAGGGCATCCGTGACCGAACCGGCCGCGGATACCAGCGCCATCCTTGCCGGGACTGACTCGCTGATATTGGCGTCAATGACCTCGCCGGTCGAGATGGACCTGGTGACGGCGTGGATGGAGCAACAACGCGCCGGGCACCCGGGCGCGAATTTCGACCTGGTCAAGCTGCCGGCGCTCGATGCGCCGCCGGACGTGATGACGGCGCTGGCCGAACAGCTCGAACCCCGGGAAGACCGTTCCATCGTGCCGGTGCGGGTGTTCTGGCTGCCGGAGCCGGATCGCGGCCGGGTCGCCAAGCTGGCCGGCCTGCTGCCCGGCCGGGATCCGTACCACCCCAACCAGCGCCAGCAAGAACGGATCGTGCGCACCGCGCCCCAGCGGGCACGGGTGGTGGCCGGCGAAGCCGCGACGGTCGCCGAGCTGCGCCGGCAATGGCGCGACACCACCGTCGGAGACGACCGGTACGACTTCGCCCAATTCGTCATCCGCCGCGCCATCTTGGCGATGGAACGCGTCGAGTACCGGATCCTCGGACCGCAGTACAAGTCGCCGCGGCTGGTGAAACCAGAGATCTTGGCCTCCAACCGGTTTCGCCGCGGCCTGGCGACAATTCCCGGCGCCACCGTCGAGGAAGCCGGAAAGATGCTCGACGAACTCGCTACCGGCTGGAGCCGGGCATCGGTCGACCTCGTCGGGGTTCTCGGCAGGATGATCAGCCGCGGGTTCGACCCCGAGATCGACTATGACGAGTATCAGGTCGCGGCGATGCGGGTGGGCCTGGAAGCCCACCCGGCGGTGTTGTTGTTTTCGCACCGGTCCTACATCGACGGCGCGGTGGTGCCGGTCGCCATGCAGGACAACCGATTACCGCCGGTGCACGTGTTCGCCGGTATCAACTTGTCGTTCGGTGCCATGGGCCCGCTGCTGCGACGTTCCGGGGTCATCTTCATCCGCCGCAACATCGGTAACGACGCGCTCTACAAGTACGTGCTGCGCGAATACGTCGGCTACATCGTCGAAAAGCGGTTCAACCTGAGCTGGTCCATCGAGGGCACCCGCTCGCGCACCGGCAAGATGTTGCCGCCCAAGCTGGGGTTGCTGGCCTACGTCGCCGACGCCTACCTCGATGGCCGCAGCGAAGACATTCTGCTGCAACCGGTCTCGATCAGCTTCGACCAGCTGCACGAGACCGCGGAGTACGCCGCCTACGCCCGCGGCGGCGAGAAGACACCCGAAGGTGTGGGCTGGCTGTACAACTTCATCCGGGCGCAGGGTGAACGCAACTACGGCAAGATCTACGTCCGTTTCCCGGAAGCCGTGTCGATGCGCCACTACCTGGGCGCGCCGCACGGCCCGCTGGCCCAGGATCCGGACGCCAAACGCCTTGCGCTGCAGAAGATGTCATTCGAGGTCGCCTGGCGGATACTGCAGGCGACGCCGGTGACGGCGACGGGTCTGGTGTGCGCGCTGCTGCTGACCACGCGCGGGGCGGCGCTGACCCTCGGCCAGCTGCACCACACCCTGCAGGATTCGCTGGATTACCTAGAACGCAAACACAATCCGATGTCCACCAGCGCGTTGCGGCTGCGCACGCAAGACGGGGTACGCGCCGCGGTCGACGCACTGTCCAACGGACATCCCATCACCCGGGTCGACGGCGGCCGGGAACCGGTGTGGCGCATCGCGCCCGAAGAACAGCACGCCGCGGCCTTCTACCGCAACTCGGTGATCCACGCCTTTCTGGAGACCTCGATCGTTGAGCTCGCCCTGGCGCACGCCCGCCACGCCGACGGCGACCGCATGGCCGCGTTCTGGGCCCAGGCGATGCGGCTGCGCCATCTGCTGAAGTTCGACTTCTATTTCGCCGACTCGGCGACATTCCGGGACAACATCGCCGAAGAGATGGCCTGGCACGACAATTGGGAAGCCCACGTCGCGGCCGGGGGCGACGAGATCGACGCGCTGTTGTTCGCCAAGCGTCCGTTGATGGCGGACGCGATGTTGCGGGTGTTCTTCGAGGCCTACGAGATCGTCGCCGATGTGTTGCGGGACGCGCCTGCGGACATCGGGCACAAGGAACTGACCGACTTGGCGTTGGGCGTCGGGCGACAGTACGTGGCGCAGACCCGGATCCGCAGCAGCGAATCGGTCTCGACGCTGCTGTTCGCCACCGCGCGCCAGGTCGTCGAGGATCAGGACCTGATCGCGGCCGCGCCGGACCTGGCCGAAAGGCGTCGTGCCTTCCTGCATGAGCTGCGCGACATCCTGCACGACCTCGACTACGCCGGGCGGATCGCGCGCGATCAGTTCGTGGCCCGCGAGGCCAAGGCCCGCCAGGACCTTCTGGCCAGCCAGCCTCGGTAGCCGGTCGGGGCCGCCCCATACCCTGGACGTATGACCGTCGCCCCGCCGGCTGGCAGGGCCTCGACCGAGGCCTTCGCCCAGCGCCGCACGCTGGTGTGGCCGGTGCTGGCCGGGGTGGCCGTGCTGGCGGGCTGCACCGCCGCCGGCATCGGGGCCCTCTCGCTGGCCAGCTCGCTGACGGTGACGGGCCTGCCCGACCC
>NZ_LZLL01000482.1:0-1256 GCF_001669335.1 Mycobacterium sp. 1245852.3
GGCGCGCACGCCTTCTGCCATGTATTCCTCGGCGTTGTCAATCATCCTGCGCCACAACATGTTCGCCAGGTCGCCGCCGGTCTGCATGCTGCGCACCAGGTAAGCCATCAGCGGCGCGTACTCCTCGATCTCGGCCATCTGGGCGAACCACGTGGCGGGGTCGTTGGATTGCAGCGCCTCGGACTTGTTGCCGCGGATCGTCTCGGCGATATAGTCCTCGCACGCCTTGCGCAGGCCCTCTTTGGAGCCGAAGTGGTGAATGACCAGCGCGGCGCTGACGCCGGCACCTTCGGCGATGGCGCGAAGGCCGACGCCGAACCCGTGCTCGCCGAATTGCTCGATGGCCGCATCTCTGATCCGGGCGGCGGCCGTCAGGTCGGCTGAACGCATGTTCAGTACGCTAAACGCATGTTCAGCCCGCGGTCAAGGAGGGCGCGCGTCAAAAATTCATAAAGATGCGGACGGTCCCGGAAAACCCGAGCTCAAGGCGACGGAGGCGGCTGGTGCAAAACGATGGCGCGGGGCGACTCAGTCGCGAACGGCGGCCAGGATGCCGTCGCCGAGGGGTACCAGCGCCGGGGTGAGCCGCTCGTCCTCGGCGATCAGGCGCGCCGCCTCGCGCACCGCGACCACCTCGGCGTCGCGGGCGGCCGGATCGCCGGCCCGTCCGCCCAGCGCGGCGCGGTGCACCACGATCACGCCGCCGGGCCGCAGCAACCGCACACCCTCGACGACGTAGTCCGGCTGATCGATCGGGTCGGCGTCGATGAACACCAGGTCATAGGACGCGTCGGCGAGCCGGGTGAGTACCTCCTGGGCGCGGCCGCCGATCAGCCGCGTGCGCGACGGTCCGATGCCGGCTTCGGTGAACGCCTGCTTGGCCAGCCGCAGATATTCGGGTTCGAGGTCGATGGTCGTCAGCACACCGTCGTCGCTCATGCCGGACAGCAACCACAGGCCGCTGACGCCCGCGCCGGTGCCCACCTCGGCGACGGCCTTGCCGCCACTGAGCTTGGTCAGCAGGCTCAGCAGCGCACCGACCGCTGGCGTCACCGCGCCCGCACCGATGTCCACGGCCCGCTCGCGGGCGGCCGCCAACAGCGCGTCTTCCGATATCGAGGCTTCGGCGTGCGCGAAGAGCGCATCGGCCCGACTGGGCGCCGTCTGGCCGGGGGCTTCTGCGTCGGTGCCGTCCATGCCCGCAGCGTATTCCACTTCGCCGCGCGGTCCGGCAGGCGCGCCTGAGTCCGATCGGG
>NZ_LZLL01000483.1:0-6259 GCF_001669335.1 Mycobacterium sp. 1245852.3
GACCACCGCGGGAACCGCCGAGCCGTGGGCCGTCGATCTGCGGGGCCGGCGCGGATGGATCAGGTTGTTCGTCAACACGCCCTCGGCGGCGCGGCTGCGCACCATCGCGCTCCTGGACCCGCCCGTGCACAGCCTCCGCCTGAGCGTGGGCGCACCATGACGCCGCGCTACGGCCAACTCGCCTACACGAGCTTCGACCAGCCGGGAGGCGCGGGGGGCTGGCAGGTCAAGCAGACCGTCGGGGAGCTGTCGGCGGAGGAAACCCAGCGCTTGGCGTCGGGTGTGCGCACCGCCTTTCGGCCGGTGACGCCGCTGCCCGACTATCCCACTCCGGAACAGCTGGACGCGGCGCCGCGGCGCCTCGAGTACCGCCGATGGGCCAGCGATGCGGCGGGCTACTGGCACACCGTCGCCGCGGGTGCAGATAGCACCGGGCGGCCGGGCAACGTGTTCGCGCACGTATTGCTGGACAGGGCACCGGATTCGGTGCCGCGGCTGCGACCAATCCAGCGGTGGGGCTCGCCGGCGTGGTTACGTCCGTTCGGTGCGGCGGCCGTCGCTCGGGCCACCTTGCCCGGTGATCCGCCGGGCGCGGCGCAAGTCGTCACCCGAGAAACCACGATCGCGTTCGCCCTGGACACCAGCACCTGGCGGGTGGGCACCCTGCTCGGATTGCTGGACGCGGTGGCGGCCGCGCTCGACGGGGGCGCACCCGTGGTGTTGGGCGCGGTCTCCGTCGACTCGGCCGCGCAGTGGATCGGCCTGGTGAGTTTCCTCATGTCGCCGGGAACCGCGGCCACCCTGAACTTCAGCACCTTCGATCGCGCCGACCAGCTCGGTCCGGCGCAGCACGCCATCGCGCACCTGGCCGCGGTGCCCATCGCTGACTTGGACACGGTCCCAACCGGTTTCGTGGTCATCGACGAGACCGCGACGCTATCGCTCGGGGAGCTGGGTGGCGATCCGCATCGGACCGCTGCCGGCCAGGCGATCGAGGTCACCGCCTGGTCGGTGATGGCACAGGAAGTGCTGCTCGACCCGCAGTCAGCCCTCGCGGTGCTCGACGAACTCGACCACCGCGCCGCACAAACCCAGGATCGAGACCTGCACCCGGCCTGGCCCCTGGCCGTCACGATCGCCGCCAACGAGGATTTCTCCGCCGCCCATCCCGAAGCGAACGCGATCATCACCGCGCACTCGCCGGCGGGCATCGCCCCCGGATCACCGACCGAACGCCTTGTCGACGAGGCGCTTTCGGCGCTCGTCGGCCAGACTACATCCGACGCCTGGAAGGCAGCCGAACAGCACCTACCTGGATTCGCCGGCGAGCACGCCACGCTGACCTACCTGTGCCGGGCGATCGACGACGACACCTGGCTGGATCAACTGGGTCCGATTCCGTTGGGCCGCAACACCTATCACGGCCGTCCGGTTCCCGAGCCGCTGACGGCCGCCCTCGGGCCGGCTTTGCAGCGGACCGGCGCCACCGGTGACCCGCAACGACTGCTCAAGCTGGTCGATCTGCTGCTGCGGACGGGCGTCGACGACGACCGCCTCACGCAGGCCCTCACCGATCGGGTCGCGGCCCAGCTGGCCGACCCGCACGCAGGGCCCACGCTGGCCCGACGGCTGACGCATCGGCTTGGCCCGGAAACCCGGATCGCCGCGGCCGCCGCGACGCTGCGTCTGAATTGGGAAGGCGCCTCGGCGATCAGCGACACCGTGCTGGACTGGTTCGCCGACGGATCCAGCATGCCCACGCCGGGCGAGCTGCTGGCCGCGCAGCCGTGGGATGCGACGTGGACCCGCGCGGCGGTGTGCGGCATGCGCGCCGAGCGCCATCCGAGTGACGCGGACAGCTTCGCCGAGCTGTGGTGGTTCGCGGCGAACGGATCCCCATACCGCGACGAGCTGGCGGCCCGTCACGTGTGGGATCCGGCGCAATTGCTGGCGGCGGGCGGAGCCGCGTTGAGCACCGCGGCGCTGTTGCCGACGCTGCTGGGGGCACCGGACAGTGAGTCGTTGCTGCGGCTGGCCGACGAGATCACCGCCGCCAACAACGATGACCTCGCGGTGGCAAGTGCCGCGCTGCGCGCGGTGAGCCCGGCGTCCTGGGTGCAGCGCGGCTACATCAGCACCCATCAGCGGGCGTACTGCGGGCTGTGGGATACGGCGTTGGGTGAGATCGGCCCTGGGCGGGTGCACGCCGACTGCGCGGCGCGGGTGACGGTGCTGGCGGCCCTGGCCGTGATCGCCGGACAGCCACGCCCCGTGCTCGCGGCTCAACTGGCCGCCGATCGCGCGGTGGCCGGGGCCGCCGCCGAGCAACTGGTCGCCCTCGCCGATGCCGAAATCGTCACGGCCACAGAGGTGTTGGCGGCCAGCCTGTTGCGCACCGACGCCGCCGAACCGGCGGATGCCGTCGATGCTGTGCTGGCCTCGGCCGCCGCCGCACTGACCTTAGGCCGGCAGTTCAGCGAAGACAACCAGGAGGCGGTGCTCGCGACGATGATGCGGATGGCCGGCAGCAACGAGGCAGCGCCGCCGCGGCGATACCGGAAGCTGCTGAGCGCCATGCTGGCCCGCCGCTCCGACGGGCAAGCGCCGCTGGCTACCCCGCCGGCTCCGATGTGGAGGAACCCCTGATGCCGATCTACGCCCTGACCGCACGTAATCAGCGCGCCCACATACCCGTCGGGCCGCTGTCGGTCTCGATCAGCGGTGCGGTACACGACGCCGCCCTCGACATACAGGGCGCGCCGGGTCAGGCCGTGGTGCGCTCCAGCCCCCAGCATGTCGTCCTGCCCTCGCTGACCGGTCCCGTCACCATCGCCGTGCGCCCCGCCTTCACAACACAATTCGGCGCCGGCACGGTCGTGCATCTCGCGATCGCCCACGATGTGCCCGACGATGCCGACCCCGTCCAGGTGCTGTTCGACCCGGTGGACGTCAGCGGCGACACCGCGGTGGTGTTCGCCGAACTGCGCCCGGCCGGCCACCACATCGAGGTCTCCGTGACCGCCGCGGCCGACACGGCGCTGAGCCCGCTGGCGGCCGCGGCCCGCACCTCGGCGCGGCGTCTCATCGGCCGGGACCGCAAGCAGGCCCACGCTGAACTCGTTGTCGCACTGAACAGTTCGGCGTCGATGCGCCCCTGGTTCGCCGATGGCAGCGCGGCGGCGGCCACCGACGTGGCGGTGGGGGTAGCCGACGCCCTCGGAATCCGCGACGTGGCCGCGGTGCTCGTCGGAGCCGACGTCACCAAGATCGCTGCGGAAAACCACGCCGCCGGGCCGGGTGCGGGGCTCGCCGAAGCGGTGCGCAAGCTACAGCCGCGATGGTCGGCGGGCGCGCGCTGGTCGCGGCTGCGCACCGACATCGCCACCGTGGCCTGTTCGGACTTCCCGGTCAGCGGCGTGCAGCGCGGCTTTGCGTTGATCACCCTGTCCGATGACCGCCGGGTCGCCGGACCGCGGCTGCCGGCGCCGCGCTCGGGGCAAGACGCGGCCGCGGAACTGCTCGCGCATCCGCAGGTGCTCGATGACATCACCGCCGGGCTTGTTCGGGCCCTCACATGACCGCGCCCGCAATCCCGGCGATTTTGACCAAATGCCCACGGTGCTTTGCGCTTTTGGATCCCGACCACCACTTGTGGACACTGGCGCCCACCAGTGGTGCACCCCGCTATCACGACGAGGTCGGCTCGGCGTTCCTGGGCGCCAAGGCCGACATCGGGCCGATGTTCCGGTGGGATCGTCCGCCCGGGTACAACGGCCCGCCGCCGCCGAACATTGCCGCCCAGGCGCTGCGCGGTCCCGTCCTCGAGATCTGCCCGGTGTGCCACTTCACGCTGCCCGATCGATGGCGCGAAGGCCAGGCGTACTGCATTGCGATGGCGGGGGCCCGCGCGACCGGCAAGAGCCTCTACATCGCCGTGCTGGTTCGCCAACTGCAGCTGTTGTGCGAACACCTCGGATTCGCGATGGCGCCCGCGACGCGCTCGACGGCCGTCGCCTACACAACCCATTACGAGACACCGCTGTTCGTGCAGCGCGGCCTGATCCCGCCGACGCCGACGATAATGACCCAGACGTCCACGCAGCGCGAGCCACTGATTTTCAGCCTGGGCACCTGGCATGGGGTGCAGCGTTACCTGGTGCTGCGCGACGTCGCCGGCGAGGACATGGAGTCCGGCAACCTGCATTCCCCGCCGTTTCGGTTCTTCAGCAACGCCGAGGCCGTGTTCTTCATGTTCGATCCGCTTCGGGTGCAATCGATTCGGGATCAGCTCCAGGACCTGCTGCCCCCGCAGATGGTGAGCGGGGGAGATCCAGGCGGCGTGCTCAACAACGTAATGATGGCCATCGGGTCCGGCGAACCACGGCTGGCGGTCATCTTGTCGAAGTTCGACGCGCTGCGGGCGCTGCGCGACGTCGATGGCTCCGAGTGGAGCATGGTGATGTCCAACGCCGGCGCCGCGTATCTGCGTGATCCCTCGGATTCGGTGCTCTATGACGACAACGACGGTCAATTGCTGCACGAAGAGGTGCGTAGCCTGCTGACCCGGCTCAACGCCGGATCCATCATCGCCGGCGTCGAAAACCCCTCCACCCCAAGGCGGCTGAGGCACCGCTTCTTCGTCGTCTCGGCCCTCGGCCAGCCACCGAGCGGGCAGCGACTGCACGCCCGGGGCATCGCGCCGTTCCGGTGCGTCGACCCGGTCCGTTGGGTCACCTCGAGTTTCGGCGTGCTTTAGGTTTCGGCGCGGCGAACATGACCAACCCACCTCAGAACCCGTTCGAGCACAATCCGTTTGGCGGCACGCCGTTCGGGAGTGTCCCGCCCGGGCCTCCGGTGTATTCGGCGCCGGTGCCACCTCCGGACCGCCCACCGGTCAACGCGTTGGCGACGTTGTCGGCGGTGTTCGCGTTCGTGTTCGCCCCCGTCGGGGCGGTGCTGGGGCACCTCGGGCTTCGGCAGATTCGGCGCACGGGTCAGCGCGGCCGCGACCGTGCTCTGGTGGGGACGGTGCTGTCGTACGTGGTGATCGCAGTGGTGGTCGGCGTTTTGGTGGTGTGGCTCACGCGGCCCGACAGCCCTGCCGCCCGCACCGCCGCACCCACCACGGCTTTCCCGTCCGCTGGCCCCGCGATCACGCCGTCCGATCTGGCACGGCTGGTGCCCACTCTCGCCGACGCCAAAGCCATCACCGGTGACGACAAGCTGATACAGGCGGTGATTCTGCGCCGGCCCGAGGATGTTGCGGCCGGCGGACAAACCACCGACCGTCCGGAATGCCGCGGCGCTCTATATGCCGGCGTGCCTGACCTGTACAACGTCGGAGCCCTCGTCAACTACTACATGCCCGTCTTCGCCGACCGGGATGACCCAGCCAACACGAGGTCGATTGACGCTGCCATCGCGGCGTTTCCGGATTCGGCCGCGGCGCAAGCGCAACTGGCGAAGATGTCGTCGGCGTGGCGCCAGTGCGGTGGTCTGCCGGTGAAGATCACGTTCCTCAATAAGAGCACCGTGGCGTTCTCGCTCAACGAGCCGATCGATGCCGGCAACGGCATCACCACCATCGAAGCCGCGGCGCGCGATGACCTGTCGGTGCATGCGATCGCCGCGAAGGCCAACGTCGTGATCGATCTGCTGGTGTCCTACACCGGCAACGACGTGGACCGTGCCCGCCAGACCGCCACGGCCGTCGCCAACCAGATCCTCGACAAGATTCCGGGCTGAACCATGACCAACCCCTGGCAGGGCAACCCATTTGGGCCCCGTCCATTCGGCGGTTCGTTGCCGACGCAAGGTCAGCCACCGCCGCTGCCGCCGTCCGCACCGCGTGACGAGGCGAATGTCCTGGCGACGTTGTCGGTGGTGTTCGCGTTCGTATTCGCACCCCTCGGCGCGATTCTGGGGCACGTAGGACTTTCACAGATCCGGCGCACCGGCCAGCGCGGTCGCGATCGTGCCCTGGTAGGGGTCACGCTCTCGTACGTCTTCATCGCGGTGGCGGTCGTCGCATTGGCCGTCGGGTTAACTCAGGCCGGCAGTCCACCGACGCACCGTGCCGGACCAAGCACGACGACCGCTCCCAGCGCGACGACGACGGCGACCACCACGACACCGCCCCCACCGCCTACCGTTGCGCCCGCAAATCTGGACGGATTGCTGCCCAGCCTCGACGACGTCAGGAACATCGCCGGAGATCCGAATCTCAAGGGCGAGGATCCGGTCCACCAACTCACCCCGC
>NZ_LZLL01000484.1:0-1152 GCF_001669335.1 Mycobacterium sp. 1245852.3
ATGAGCAGTGGCCGCTCGCCGGGCGCAATTCTGCGGCGGGGGCTCACTTGCCGCTCCCGGGCTGTTTCGGCTTGGTCAGCACGGTGAGATCGTCGACGCGCCAAGCGTTTCCGGGGCCCTTGGCAAAGGCCACCCGCACCGTCGCGCTGATGTAGCGCTGCTCGGGCCCGACGCCGCGCCGGCCTTGCATGAAGATCAACATCGTTGCGCTGGACGGGGCGGCCGATTCGATCGAGCTGTTGGTGACCCAGTATTCGTTGATGACCGGGTGCCCTTTTTGCACCAGGTCCTGCTGGGCCGACAGCTGGGGCCGATACTTGTCGGTCGCCAGCGACAGCGCCCGACCGAAGTCATCGTGCAGCGACTTGGGGTCGTAGGTCAGCATCTGGGCAACGATTTTGGGCCCCTGCGTCGCCAGCTGGGCGCGGGTCTGGTCGGTCGCCCGGTCCTGCCAGTACCCCCCGAAGAAGCTCATCACGGCCCCGGCCAGGCAGAGCGCCGCCGCGCTTAGCACCGCGACCGCGCTCCAGCGCCGGATGTGGGGCGGCGACGCGTCCGGTGGGAGGCGTCGCACTTCGGTGCGTGCCAGCATGTCGGCGAAGGTGCGTCGGCGCGAATCCCACAGGGGCCAAAGCCATCCCACCAGCGACGCGGTATTGAGCAGGTGTGCGGCGTCCCGCAGCAGCAGCGTCCACAGGCCCGGTGCGTCTCCGGTGCGACGCGTCACCGCGACGCCCGCCAGAGCTCGGCCCAGGCTCCATCCGGTGATCACCGGCAGCAGCAACCGGTTGGCCAGCACCAGCAGGGTGACGATGCCGAGGACGGAAATGCTCAGCCACCACCACACACCCTGGGCCGGCACGGTACGCAGGACCAACGCCATCGTGAGGATGACGGCAAGGCCCGCCACCGCATCGACCGCGAACGCGCTGGCACGAGAATGCCACGGCGCCAAGGCTTCTCGCGGTGACTCCTGGATTGCCGGGGGCGCAGTCTGTTCGACCACCACCGTCACTTCGTCACCTGGTCGAGCTTGGAAATCTTGTACTGCCCTTCGGCGAACGCCATTTTCACGCGCAGCCGGTAGCCGGCCTCGTTCTGGTTCTGGTCGCTGGCCACCTTGACGCGCAGCGCGACGAGAATGTCGATCGA
>NZ_LZLL01000485.1:0-1244 GCF_001669335.1 Mycobacterium sp. 1245852.3
GCCGGCGCAAATCAGTGCCCGCTCACCCAACTGGGCGCATGCGCCGCTGATCATCTCGACCGTGTCGGACGGAGATTGCACCGGCATGCTGCCGAAGCCGAAGAAAATCGGCGGTGTGCCGGCAGAAGCCCACGATGCGACCTCGTCGTCGGCGCTCGTCGGCAACTCCATCGTCAGTGCGCCCACGAAGGGCCGTTGATGCTTCCATCGCGCCCATTCGGCCGCCAGGCCCGGGAAAATCACGTCGTCGTATGCCTGGATTTCCAACGATCCCCGTTCGGCAATTCGCCGCGGTGAACCATATGTTGCCTTCGGTAGGCCGAGCCGGCTGCGCTGCGCATTCTCGACCTTCTTGATCGCGCGCCACCACAGCCAGTCATGCAGCGTCAGCACCAAGCGAGAGGCCGACGCGGGCAAGATCGGCAACGATTGGCCGTTGGGGCGCACCGGGGCATGGTGCAGCGTGGCGAGCGGAATGCCGCAGTACTCCGCGACGTTCGCGGCCGTGTCTTCATAGTTCATGCCGGTAAGCAGGAGGTCGGCTCCATCTGCTAGAGCCGTCAGCGTCCTGCTGACCTCCGCTCGGCACTCGGTAAGAGGTTGCACCACCTCTCGCCACATCCGGTCCAATTTCCGGATTTTCCACGGGTTGCCGAACCAATACGTCCAGTAGTCGCGGTGCGGGTCCAGGACGGCTTTCAACTCTGGCCCATAGGCGACCCCAGCGGGTCCGACTGACTCGACGAAATCGACCATTTCGGGAGCGACGGCCATACTCACGTCATGCCCGCGGCGAACCAATTCACGGCCGATCGTTAGGTACGGCTCGACCTCGCCACGCGTTCCCCAATTTGCCAGCACAAACTTCATCGCGGTCATGACTGTTCGATTCCCTGGCGCATCGTCGGATTGCAAGCGGCGGCCCACGCCCTCGGCCCAGACGACCGCAGCATAACCGGACACCCAGTGCTAGTTCAGCGAGTTGCGCTGACTCACGGAACCCGTTGGCAATGTGGGCGGCGGACGCCGAAACCTGCCGTCGCCGCGGAGCCATGTCTAGGCTCTGGCTCTACCGGAGATGTGGGCACCGGGGCTGTGGCCGGCCGTGGGTACGTCGACCCGCGTCGTCGGCATTTGGCTCGGTTCGGGAACGATACGTCGCCGGGCGGCGCGACAACCGAAAGTTTGAGATCCGCAATGAGATTTGTGTTGGCGAGCTACGGGACTCGAGGCGATATCGAGCC
>NZ_LZLL01000486.1:0-25312 GCF_001669335.1 Mycobacterium sp. 1245852.3
GCGCCCGTCGACGGTGGGCGCCGCGGCGAGCGCGGCGGGAGCGTGACAAATCAGGCCGGTGGGGCGTCGGGCGTCGTGGAAGTGACGGACCAGCGCGCCGAAGTCGTCGTTGAGCGAGTCGTCGGCAAAGGCGTCGCGGTGCAGCAGGTCGACCAGGGGCGCATGGCCGCCCGGCACGAACATGGCGTCAAACCCGTCCAGGCGCTGGACGTCGTGGCTGATCTCTTCGAATTTGGCCGGCGTGGCCAGGCCGAGTTCGAGCAGCTCCCGATAGCTGCTCAGGGCGGCGTCACGCCTTTTCCGCGAGCCGGCGAAGTACATCAGGCTGCACGAGGTGCCATCGATGGCCGGCGCCCGCGCGCCCGGGGTGGCGAACGCAAGCTCGAAGCCGGCCCGACGCATCGCGTCCGTCGGTTCGATCAGTTCACCGAGGTAGGTGCCGGTCAGCTCGCTGCGGCCGTTCCGTAGCGGAATCCGGTCGGCCGCGGACACCACCACCAGGACTCGGGGCGCCGTCGTCGATGCCATGGGTCAGCGATACCCCCGGCGCGGGCGCGGCAATCGCCGGCCGCCTACTCGACGGACGGCCCCGCGAGCCAGGACCGGCCGCCCGCGAGCACGGCGGCGTGCACCGCTCGGGCGATCCGGGCGCCGAACGTCGACCGTGGTCCACCGAACGGCTCGGCCGTCCCGTCGGTCGGGCAGTGCACGACGAGCGCGTCCGAGGCGGTGCCGGTGGCGCGTATCCCGGCGTCGTGCAACGCCTGCACCTTGGCCTCCGTGG
Source organism: Mycobacterium sp. 1245852.3 (assembly GCF_001669335.1). Lineage (NCBI taxonomy): Bacteria > Bacillati > Actinomycetota > Actinomycetes > Mycobacteriales > Mycobacteriaceae > Mycobacterium > Mycobacterium sp. 1245852.3. Next base: position 785 of record NZ_LZLL01000486.1, read on the forward strand.
CGGTGGCGACGGCGTTGACCAGCGCCGCCTCGGACAGCCGCACCGGCACCGCGACCACGACGTTGATCGTGCCCACCCGGTACGGCGCCTCGCGGCGGAAGTGGTGATCGGGCGCGGCGGCCCAGGCGGGGCTGGAGAGCCCGACGGTCGCCGTCGCATGCACGCCGCCGTCCGCGGCGAGGTGGTGGCGGGTCACGTCGACCGCGGTGAGCAACCCGCACCCGGCGCCGTCCAGCCGGAGCGCGGCGCCGATCTCGGTCAGGTGGCGGTCCGGGTCGGTCCGGTCGTAATCAAATGGGACCGTGGCGTTGACGAGCCAATCCCGAGCGCCGATCCCGCCGCCGAGCGGGCCCGACGAGACGCACATTCGCGGCTCGGCGAATCGCCAGACCAGGACCGGGATCGACCGCCTCTGCTCCACCCGTGCGGCCAGCCTGGGATCCATGGCTACATCCTCGCGTGCTGCGGCGCGCCCGGTTCGCCGGGGGGAAGGCCCCGCGCGTCGCCGGTATCACCGTCAGCGGCACTATGAACGCGTGAAACCGTTCCGCATCGACGTTTCCGACGAGGTCCTCGACGACTTGCGAGCGCGGCTGGCCCGCACGCGGTGGCCCGAGGCCGAATGCGTGGACGACTGGAGCCAGGGCGTGCCGCTGGCCTACACCCGCGAGCTGGCCGACTACTGGGCCAACGACTACGACTGGCGATCGAGGGAGGCGGCCCTCAACCGCTTCGATCAGTTCACCACCGAAATCGACGGGCTGGGCATCCATTTCGTCCACCAGCGCTCGCCGCACGCCGACGCGTTCCCGCTGGTGATCACCCACGGCTGGCCGGGCTCAATTGTGGAGTTCCACAAGGTGATCGAGCCGTTGACCCATCCCGCCTCCGGCCGCGCCGAGGACGCCTTTCACGTCGTGTGTCCGTCGCTGCCCGGGTACGGGTTCTCCGGTAAGCCCACCGACACCGGCTGGGGCGTGGAAAGGATCGCGCAGGCCTGGGAAACGCTGATGCTGCGCCTGGGCTACGACCGCTACGGCGCGCAGGGCGGTGACTGGGGTGCCGCGGTCACGACGCAGATCGGCCGCAATGTGGGCCACTGCGTGGGCATCCACCTGAACATGCCGGTCGGCCGGCCCACCAAGGAGGCGCTGACCAACCCGACGGAGGAGGAGCAGCGCGCCATGGCAGGGTTGGCCAACCACCGCAAGTGGGGCACCGGCTATTCCAAGCAGCAGTCCACCCGGCCGCAGACCCTGGGCTACGGCCTGGCCGACTCACCCGTGGGGCAGCTGGCCTGGATCGTCGAAAAGTTCTGGGACTGGGCCGATTGCGCCGGGCACCCTGAGAACGCGCTCAGCCGCGACGAGCTGCTGGACAACGTGATGGTCTATTGGGTGACCAACACCGCCGCGTCCTCGGCCCGCCTGTACTGGGAGAGCTTCGCGGTGTGGGGTGGCGGCGATCGCGTCGAATTGCCCACGGGCGTAGCGGCTTTCCCGGGGGAGCTGCTCAAGGCGCCGCGCAGCTGGTGCGAGCCGGTCTACAACATCACCCACTGGACGGACATGCCGCGCGGCGGGCATTTCGCGGCGTTCGAACAACCGGAGCTATTTGTCGAGGACCTGCGCGCGTTCTTCGCAACGGTGCGCTGAGTCGCTCAGCCTGGCGGGGCGAAGAACTCCAGCGCGATGCCGTCGGGGTCGCGAAAACTCAACCCCGAGCCGTAGGGCGCATCCACGATGCCGCCGTGCTCGATGGCCAGCTCGCCCAGCCGGGTGACCCAATTTTCCAGCTCGGCGCGGCTGGCGCAGCCGAAGCCGACGTGGTCGAGCCCGACGCGGTGTTCGCTGAACTTCTCGTCGGGCGCCGGTCGGTCGTGCTGGTGAATGCCGAATATGGTGCCGCCGTCAAGCATCCACACCTGGTGGTGAAAGCCGGCGTCAGTGTGCTCGTCCAGGATCGGGTCGGCGCCGAGCAGCCTGCGATACCACGGGCCGCTGATCGCGATGTCGCGCACCGTGACCGCGACGTGGTTGAGCGCGGGAAAGGTCATGCGTTGCACGCTAGTCCGCCGTGCGGGGCCTGCCGGCCATCGGACCGCTGGCCGAGTACCCGCCGTCGACGGCCAGCGCGGCACCGGTGACGAACGATGCTTCGTCGCCCCCACACACGCTCGGGCACTTGTTGCCTCAACGGCCGCATGGATTCCAGTGTGAGACGCTGCCGGGGTGGTTGTGACCCGGACCCGGATCGCGGGCGTGATGATCGGCTACCTGGCCGACCGCGCGCTGGGCGACCCGCGACGGGGTCATCCGGTCGCGCTGTTCGGCCAAGCCGCCGCCGCGCTGGAACGCGTGACCTACCGCGACAGCCGGCTTGCCGGCGCGGTCCATGTCGGCGCGCTGATTTCGGCGGTGGGCCTGCTCGGGCTGGCGGTGCAACGCGGCGCCGGGCGTCGCGGCCGGGGGTGGTCGATCGCGGCGACCGCCGCGGCCACTTGGGTGGCGGTGGGGGGAACCTCGCTGGTGCGCACCGGCCTGGAGATGTCGGAGCTGCTGGAACGCGGCGACGTCGAGGCCGCCCGCGGGCTGCTGCCGTCGCTATGTGGGCGTGATCCGGCGTCGTTGGACGCCGCGGGCCTGACGCGCGCGTCGCTGGAATCGATCGCCGAGAACACCTCCGACGCCCAGGTGGCGCCGCTGCTGTGCGCGGCGGCCGGCGGCGTGCCCGCGGTGCTGGTGTATCGGGGCATCAACACCCTGGACTCGATGATCGGATATCGCTCGCCGCGCTATCTCCGATTCGGTTGGGCGGCAGCGAGATTGGATGATGTCGCCAACTACGTCGGCGCGCGGGCGACCGCGTCGCTGACGGTGCTGTTGGCGCCGCTGGTGGGTGGATCACCGTCCGGTGCGGCGCGGGCCTGGCGCCGCGACGCCGGCCGTCATCCCAGCCCCAACGCCGGCGTCGTCGAGGCGGCCTTCGCCGGGGCGCTGGGCGTGCGCCTGGGCGGTCCCACCCAATACCGCCACGAGCTGCAGATCCGGCCCACACTCGGCGACGGCCGGGAACCGACGGTGACCGACCTGCGGCGCGCGGTGATGCTGTCGTCGCTGGTGCAGGCGGGCGCCGCGGTCCTCGCCGAGCTTGCAGTTTCCCTGGCGGGCTACCGCCGCCGGCCGTAGCGGTCGGCCAGTTTGGCCTCCACGGTTTGCGGCGCTTGCGGCGCGGGCGCCGTCTCGGCGGCGGGGGCGGCCCGCTGTTGCTTCTCCTGGCGGCGGGCCCGGATCTCCGAGTAGGCGAAGTAGCCCAACCCGATCGGGGCCAGGATGCCGAACGCGATCCACTGGATGCCGTAGGACAGGAACGGGCCGGCGTCCAGCGCAGGCACGCCGACCACCCCGAGCCCGCCGGGCTGCCCGTCGACCAACTGCAGGTAGGACCCGGCCAGCGGGACCCTGGTGAGCACCGCGACCTGTGCGGTGTCGATCGAATAGACCTGCTGCACACCGTCTCCCACGAACGGGTCCTTGTTCACCGCGGCGGGCTCGGAGTTGCGCAGCCGCGCCGTGATGGTCACCGTCTGCGTCGGGGGCGGGGGGATAGGCGGGACGTGCGACCCCTCCAGCGGGCGCACGTAGCCGCGATTGACCAGCACCGTGGGCCCGCCGTCGACGACGAACGGCGCCAGCACCTCGAACGCCGGCTTCGAGTCGATCACCCGCAGGCGGGCCAGCACCTGCACGTCGGGCAGGTAGTGCCCGGTGGCGGTGACCTGGCGCCATTGCGCGCCGGGGGCCGCCGAATTCTGCTGCGGCAGTAGGGTTTTCAATGGAACGGGCGCGGTGTTTAGCGAGGATTCGATCTGATGGTTCTCCTGCGAGGTCCTGCTGTGCTTACCCAACTGCCAGGGCGCGAGCACCGTGAAGCACAGGTACGCGAAGGCGACGACCACCACCGCCAGCGCTATCCAGCCCGGACGCAGCAGAAAGGCGAACCGGCGCATCAAGGCGATCCGTTCTGCGCGAGCCGTTCATCGACCCAGTCATGCAGGCCCGGCAGCGCGGCCTCGATGACGGTGTAGACGCGTTCGAAGTCTTGTGCGTCGCCGTAGTAGGGATCGTCGACGTCGGGGGTGTGGGCGCCGGTGCGCGGATCGAAGGACCGCAGCATCCGGACGCGGTCGTCGTCGACGCCGAGGTGCCGCAGCATTCGGGCGTGGTTGCGGTCCAGGGCGACCACCAGATCGGCACCCAGGTGCTCGGCGTCGACCTGCGCGGCGCGGTGCTCGCATGCATAGCCGTGGGCGCGCAGCACGTCGGCGGCGCGCTCGTCGGCGCACTCGCCGACGTGCCAGTTGCCGGTGCCGGCGCTGCTCACCCGCACCGCGTCGGCCAGGCCGCGGCGGCGCAGCTGGTCGGCGAACATCTTCTCGGCCATCACCGAACGGCAGATGTTGCCGGTGCACACGAACGTCACGTGCAGGCGTTCACGCTCAGACACCCAGCGCCCTCCGTAGTTCGTCGATGGTCGAGGCGTGCGTCACGCCGGCCGTGGGCGACGCGTCCGCGAAGTCGGCCTTGCCGTAACCCCAGCCGACCACCACGGTGTCGATGCCGTGCGCGGCCGCGCCGTGCACGTCGTGGCTGCGGTCACCGACCATCAGCACCCGTTCGGGCAGCGGCTCGAGCTGCGACAGGGCGTGCGCCAGCACCTCGACCTTTGCCTTGCGCGACCCGTCGGGACTCGCGCCGGCGATCACCTCGAAGTGCTGGTCGAGCCCGAAGTGGGCGAGGATGCGCCGCGCCGTCGTCTCCAGCTTGGAGGTGGCCACGGCCAGCCGGACACCGGCGGCGCGCAGATCGGCCAGTAGCGCCTCGATCCCGTCGAAGAGCGCGTTCATCGCCCAGCCGCGGGAACCGTACTCGGCGCGAAAGGCCGCGATCGCCTCCTCGGTGTGGTCGCCGAGTTCCATGGCCCGGAAGGTGTCGTCCATCGGCGGGCCGACGATCTGGGCAACGAGGTCGCCGGGCGGCACGGGCGCGCCGATGTGGTCGAGCGCATGCAGGAAGCTGGTGACGATCCCCTCCGCGGAATCGGTCAGGGTGCCGTCGAGATCGAAGATCACCAGCTGCGCCCCCGGGGCCTGGGGATCGGCGGACGTTGTGCCTGTCACCTCACCATTGTCCTCGATGGGTGCGACCGGTCGTGACGGTGATGCCGGTGTACGTCCGGCCGACCCGCGCGGCGCACTAGTGTTTCACGGATGGCGAGTCTGAACCTGAGCCCGCCTGCGGCGCGCTACCACGGCGATCAGGCCGTCGCGCCCGGGATGCTCGATTTCGCCGTCAACGTCCGGCACGGCCAACCGCCGCAGTGGCTGCTGCGCCGGCTGGCCGAGCGGCTGCCCGACCTGGCGCGCTATCCGAGCCCCGAGGACGCGCACCGGGCGCAGGACGCCGCGGCCCAGCGACACGGCCGGACCCGCGCCGAGGTGTTGCCGCTTGCCGGGGTGGCCGAGGCGTTCGCCCTGCTGGGCAACCTGCGCCCGCGGCGGGCGGCGATCATCGCCCCGGCGTTCACCGAGCCGGCGGTCGCGCTGACCGCGGCCGGGGTGCCGGTGCACCACGTGGTGCTGGAGCCGCCGTTCGGCCTGGCGGGCGCGATCGTTCCCGACGACGCCGACCTCGTCGTGGTGGGGAATCCGACCAACCCCACCTCGGTGCTGCACACCCGCGAGCAACTGCTGGCGTTGCGCCGGCCCGGGCGGATCCTGGTGGTCGACGAGGCGTTCGCGGACTCGATTCCCGGCGAGCCGGAATCGCTGGCCGGCGACGCGCTGCCGGACGTGCTGGTGCTGCGCAGCCTGACCAAGACCTGGGCGCTGGCCGGGCTGCGGGTGGGCTACGCGCTGGGTTCCCCGGACGTGCTGGCGCGGTTGACCGCCCAGCGGGCGCACTGGCCGGTGGGGACGTTGCAGCTGACGGCCATCGCGGCGTGCTGCGATCCGCAGGCGGTCGCCGACGCGGCGGCCGGGGCGGCCGGACTGGGGCAGCTGCGCGCCGAGATGGTGGCCGGGCTGGCCTCGGTGGGTGCCGACGTGGTCGACGGCCGGGCGCCGTTCGTGCTGTTCCGCACGCCGGAGGCCGTTCAATTACGAAAACGACTGCATGACAGGGGGATTGCCATCCGTCGCTGTGACACGTTCGTCGGCCTGGACGAGCGGTACCTGCGCGCCGCGGTGCGCCGCGAGTGGCCGTTGCTGGTGCGGGCGATCGCGGAGGCCGACCGGTGAGCATCAAGCTGGCCGACGTCATCGCGGTGCTCGACGAGGCCTACCCGCCGCGGCTCGCCGAGTCCTGGGATTCGGTGGGGCTGGTCTGCGGGGACCCTGACGACGAGCTGCGGTCGGTGACCGTCGCGGTCGACGCCACGCCGGAGGTGGTCGACGAAGTTCCCGATGCCGGCCTGCTGCTGGCCCATCACCCGTTGCTGTTGCGCGGCGTGGACACCGTGGCGGCCAGCACCCCCAAGGGCGCGCTGGTGCACCGGTTGATCCGGACCGGACGCTCGCTGTTCACCGCACACACCAACGCCGACTCCGCCTGCCCGGGGGTGTCCGACGCGCTGGCCGCGGTCCTGGGCCTGCACGTCGAGGCCGTGCTCGAGCCGGCGACGGACGCACCCGACCTGGACAAGTGGGTGGTCTACGTGCCCGCCGAGAACGCCGACGCGGTGCGGGCGGCGGTGTTCGCGGCCGGCGCCGGACATATCGGTGACTATTCGCACTGCAGCTGGAGCGTCAGCGGCATCGGGCAGTTCCTGCCGCACGAAGGCGCCTCACCGGCGGTGGGCAGCGTGGGCAACGTCGAGCGGGTGGCCGAAGACCGGTTCGAGGTGGTCGCGCCCGCCCGTTCCCGGGCCGCGGTGCTGGCGGCGATGCGCGCCGCCCATCCCTACGAGGAACCCGCCTTCGACATCTTCGCGCTGGTACCCCCGCCCGGCGACACCGGGCTGGGCCGCGTCGCGACCCTGGCGCGTCCGGAACCGTTGCGCGACTTCGTCTCTCGCGTCAGCGCGGCGCTGCCGCGCACCTCGTGGGGGGTGCGGGCGGCGGGGGACCCCGACATGCCGGTGTCGCGGGTCGCCGTCTGCGGCGGCGCCGGGGATTCGTTGCTGGCCGCCGCGGCCGGTGCGGGCGTGCAGGCTTTCGTGACGGCCGATCTGCGGCACCACCCGGCCGACGAACACCGACGGGCCTCCGAGGTGGCCTTGATCGATGTGGCACATTGGGCAAGTGAATTCCCCTGGTGTGAACAGGCCGCCGGCCTGCTGCGGTCGCGTTTCGGTGCGGAGCTTCCCGTGCGGGTGAGCTCGATTCGCACCGACCCTTGGAACGTCGAGCACCAGGATGAGAGTTCATGAAAGCCGAAGTGGCGCAGCAGCGTTCCCTACTCGAGTTGTCGAAACTCGATGCCGAGCTGTCCCGCATCGCACACCGGGCCACGCATCTGCCGGAGCAACAGGCCTGCGATCGGTTGCAGGCCGAATACGAGGCCGCCGGTGACCGGCTGGGCGCCGTGCGCATCGCCGTGGAAGACATCGACGCCCACGTGTCGCGGCTCGAGGCGGAGATCGACGCGGTGCGCCAGCGCGAAGACCGCGACCGCTCGCTGCTGCAGTCGGGAACGATCGACGCCAAACAACTCTCGGACCTCCAGCACGAGCTGGAGACCCTGCAGCGTCGTCAAACCAGCCTGGAGGACTCGCTGCTGGAGGTGATGGAACGTCGCGAGGAGCTGCAATCCCAGCTCGACGGTGAGCAGCAGACGCTGGCGTCACTGGAGGCCGAAATGGCGAGCGCGCGTGAGGCTCTCGATGCCGCGGTCGCCGAGCTCAGCGAGGCCCGTGAGCTTCAGTCGTCGCGGCGTGACTCGCTGAGCGCCGCACTGGATCCGGCGCTGTCCGCCCTGTACGAACGCCAGCGTGCCGGGGGAGGCCCGGGCGCCGGGCAGCTGTTGGGCCGTCGGTGCGGGGCCTGCCGGCTCGAGATCGACCGCGGCGAGCTGTCCCGCATCTCGGCCGCCGCCGAGGACGAGGTGGTGCGTTGCCCGGAATGCGGCGCGATCCTGCTGCGGGTCAAGGGTTTTGATCAGTGAAGGTCGTGATCGAGGCCGACGGCGGATCGCGCGGCAACCCCGGACCGGCCGGATACGGCGCGGTGGTGTGGAACCAGGACCGCACGACCGTGCTCGCCGAGGCCAAGCAGGCCATCGGCCGAGCGACCAACAACGTTGCCGAATACCGAGGTCTGATAGCCGGTTTGGACGACGCCCTGAATTTGGGCGCCACCGAGGCGGCGGTGTACCTGGATTCCAAACTGCTGGTGGAACAGATGTCCGGGCGGTGGAAGGTCAAGCACCCCGACCTGATCGAGCTGCACAACCAGGCCCGAAGCCGCGCGGCGCGATTCGCGCGGATCAGCTACTCGTGGATCCCCCGGGAGCGCAACACGCACGCCGATCGGTTGGCCAACGAGGCGATGGACGCCGCGGCCGAGGCTGTGACGGAAACGTCCGAACCGGCGCCAAAGCCTGAGCCGGCGCCGAAACCCGAACCGGCCGAGCCCGCGGCGGCGCCGTCCCCGTCCGCGCCGGGCTGGACCGGCGCGCGCGGCACCCCGACCCGGCTGCTGTTGCTGCGGCATGGCCAGACCGAGCTGTCGGTGCACCGCCGCTATTCGGGGCGCGGTAACCCGGCGCTGACCGAGCTGGGGCGCCGGCAGGCCGACGCGGCGGGGCGTTATCTGGCGCAGCGCGGCGGCATTTCGGCGGTCTTCGCCTCGCCGCTGCAACGGGCCTATGACACCGCGGCGGCCGCCGCCAAGGCGCTGGGGCTGGACGTCACCGTCGACGACGACTTGATCGAGACCGACTTCGGCGCCTGGGAGGGGCTGACGTTCGCCGAGGCGGCCGAGCGCGACCCCGAACTGCACGGCCGCTGGCTGCGCGACACCAGCACCGCCCCGCCGGGCGGGGAGAGCTTCGACGCGGTGGCCGATCGGGTGTCGACGGCCCGTGACCGGATCGTCGCCGCCCAGCAGGGTACGACGGTGCTGGTGGTCTCGCACGTGACCCCCATCAAGATGCTGCTGCGCGAGGCGCTTGACGCCGGGCCCGGCATCCTGTACCGGTTGCACCTCGACCTCGCGTCGTTGAGCATTGCCGAATTCTATTCCGACGGAGCGTCTTCGGTGCGCCTCGTGAACCAGACCGCGTATCTGTAAGCGTCACGCCGGCGGTGTCTCGCCGCGGTAGTCGCCGAAGGACCACAGGTTGCCTTCCGGATCGCGCACCGTGAATTCGCGTGCGCCGTAATCCGTTTCGCCCAGCGGCCGCACGACGTCGGCCTTTCGCTGCAGGACGCGCTCGTAGAGCGCCTGGGGATCGGCGGTGACGATGTAGCCGCCGGCGGTGCCCGGTTCGCGGCACCACTGCGCCCCGGGCTTGTGGCTGCCGAGCATGATCCCGCCGCAACCCTGCGGCCAGTTCAGTTGGGCGTGATCGACGGTTTCACCCTGGCCGTAGCGCGCCGCGAGGACGAAGCCGAATGTGTCGACGTAGTAGTCGATCAGCTTGGGCGCGTTATGGGCTTGCAGTGTCAACCAGACGGTCGGATTCGAAGTGGTCATCCTCGAACTGTGCGGTGCAGGAGTGGCCGCCGTCTTGAATGTTTCGGAACTCCTCGGCCAGCCACTGTCGCGGCGGCACACCGGCGAACCGGACGAACTCGCGGGTCATGTGCGCCTGGTCGCTGTACCCCGTGGCGGTCGCGACTCGTGCGAGGTCGACGCGTCCGTAGCGGCGTGCCGACTCGGCGATCCGCGCCGTCGCATGCTGGAACCGCATGAGCATCGCCACCGTCTTCGGCGAGTGCCCGACCTCCTGGCGGAACAGCGTCGTGAGGTGTCGCGGCGTGACGCCGACCGCGTCGGCCAGGCCGGTGACCGGGGCCCGGCCCCGGCTGCGCTGCAGCAGATGCCAGGCTTGTGCGACCTCGGGCCGCACCGTCGCGGCGTCCCGGCATTGCCGTGCGTCGATGAGGTAGCCGGCCACCAGCGCGAACGCGTCCGGCCAGCCGTGCGCTTCGGTCACCCGATGGTGCAGTTCGACGGCGCCGCGATCCAGCACGGCGGTCGCGTCGTATTCGGCGAGGAGAAGCTCAGCGCTCGGCACGCCGAACAGCGCACGCGCCGCGAGCGGATGCACGGCCAGCTGCACGCCGGCCTGCCCGCGCCGTTGCCGCACGTGACTGGCCCGCAAGTGCAGGCCGCCGAGCAGCAACGGGTTGGGGCGGGCCACCGCGAGGGCGCAGGCGGTGTCACCGGCCTCCACCCCGTCGTCCAGGCTGACGATGAAGGTCAACGTCGCCGACGGCATGCCACGGTGCACGCCGTCGGGAATGTCGAGGCCCCGGTAGCCGACCATCGAGACGACGCCGGGCGCGCTGCGCGGCGGCGCGACGGCGTATTCCCAAGCCCGGTCCATTACGCCACGCTAACGCCGCGCCAGGGTGAACGCGACGGTCGGGCCGTTCGCGCGGGTGCCATTCAGCTGTGCAGGTGGAGGCGCTCGCCGTGCGGGCCGAAGATGACGATGGCCTCCACCGGGCCGTCCACCACGCCGAACCAGTGCGGCGTCCACGTCGAGAACTCGACGGCCTGGCCGGGGTCGATGGTGAAGTCGCGCTCGCCCAAAATGAGCCGCATCCGCCCGGAAAGCACATACATCCAGTCCTGGCCCTCGTGCACCGGCAGCTCGGCGGGCGGGGTGCGGCGCCGCGCGCTGACCCGGACCTTGAACGCGTGCAGGCCGCCGGCGGGGCCCTGCCGGGTCAGCGGCCAATAGGTGACGCCGTGGTGAGTGCGCGCGGCGCCGCGCACCCGCGGGTCGGGAGCCGGCGGCGCCTGCAACAGTTCGTCGGTGCTGACCGACAGGGCCCGGGCCAGCCGGGGCAGGTGATCCAAAGCCAGCCGACGTTTCCCGGATTCGAGGCGGCTCAGCGTCGAGACGTCGATCCCGGCCCGCTCGCCGACCTCCTGCAGCGTCAGGCCGCGTTGCGCGCGCAGTTCCCGGAGCCGCTGGCGCACCAGGAGGTCGATGTCGGGGGTGGTTTTTGCCTGCATGGCAATTCAGCTTGGCAAATGAGGCACGGGGTAGGCAAGCTCGCGGTATGGAGAATTCGTGCAAACCTGATGATGCTGTGCAGTTTTGGGAGGAGCGCTACCGCTCGGCGGAGCGGGTGTGGAGCGGACGGGTCAATCCCCGCCTGGCCGAGGTGACCGCCGACCTGCCGGTGGGCCGGGCGCTCGACCTGGGCTGCGGGGAAGGGGCCGACGCCCTATGGCTGGCCGAGCGCGGCTGGCAGGTGGTGGCCGTGGACGTCTCGGCCACCGCGCTGCGCCGGGCGACCGAGGCCGCGTCGGCCCGGAATCTGCTCGCGCGCATCGACTTTCAGCGTCATGATCTCAACGAGAGCTTCCCAGACGGGACCTTCGACCTGGTGTCCGCGCAATATCTGCACTCGCCGGCCCGGCTGGAACGCGACGGGGTGTTGCAGCGGGCCGCCGAGCGGGTGAATCGCGGTGGCGTGCTGTTGATCGTCGACCACGGCGCGCCACCGCCATGGGCGGAGCATCACGATCACCACTTCGCCGGGATCGAGGAGGTCCTCGGGTCGCTGGATCTCAACGCGCCGCGGTGGACGCGGCTGCGAACCGAGGCCGTCGAGCGCGAAATGGTCGGCCCGAACGGGGAACTCGGAACGATGGCCGACAACGTGATGGTCCTGCGACGAACCGGGTAGGCCTGTTACGCCGCGTCGTGAAAGATCAGCCCCATCGCATAGCGTTCACCGGAGCGAACCACCGAGACCCCGTGGCGCACCGGCGCCGCGGACCAACCCCGCGCCGAGGGCACCGGCCGTTCCCGGGTGGTGAAGACATATCCGTGCCCCTGCGGCAATTGTGTTGCCATGCCGCGGGATTGGGCCCGCAGCCGTTGCTCGACGAGCAGGAATTCGCCGCCGGTGTAGTCGGTGTCCGGGTTGCTCAGGTTGATGACGACCTGGAGCGGAAAAACCAAGTCACCGTACAGGTCTCGATGCAGCGCATTCCAGTCACCCGCACCGTATTTCAGCATCAGGGCGGTGGACCTGCGCTGGCCGGCGGCGTGGCAGGCCGCCAGCCAATCGTCGAGGCTGTCCGGCCACGGCGCGTCCCGGCCGAGCTTGGCCCACCACTCGCGCGCGATCGGCAGCAGCCGGGGGTAGAGGGCCTGCTTGAGCGCCTCGATGGGTTCGGGGTAGGGCGCATGAAAATAGCGGTACTGCCCGGCGCCATAGCGTTTGGGCGCCATGTCGATGGTCGACCGGAACAGGTCGTCGTCGGCGTAGAGCTTGCGCAGGCGGGCCGCTTCGGTGGGCGTGATCAACCGCGGCAGCAGCGCCCCGCCGTACTCGTCGACCTCCGCGGCGATCCCATGCCAATCGCCGGAGTCCACGCGCTTGTTCCATCGGCCCATCAGGTCCACGATAGAGCCGCGCGAGCCGTGGTTGCTGGCCCCGGCATGGGTGCAGGTAGTACCGTGGTTCGTCGCGGACGAGTTGGCCGGGCGGCCGCGGACCGTCGCAAGGCGGTTCGAGGAAAGTCCGGACTTCACAGAGCAGGGTGATTGCTAACGGCAATCCGAGGTGACTCGCGGGAAAGTGCCACAGAAAACAGACCGCCACCCACGGGTGGTAAGGGTGAAACGGTGCGGTAAGAGCGCACCAGCATCCCGGGTGACCGGGGTGGCTCGGCAAACCCCACCCGAAGCAAGGCCAAGAAGGCCGCACCTAAGGTGTGGCCGCGCAGGCGTTCGAGGGCTGCTCGCCCGAGCCTGCGGGTAGGCCGCTCGAGGCACCCGGTGACGGTGTGTCCAGATGGATGGTCGCCGCCGCGCCGCCGTTGCCTATGCGCGGCCGCGCGGAACAGAATCCGGCTTACAGGCCAACTCGTCCGCCCGCCCATTGGTGACCAGACGTAAAAGCACCCATTTTGGCGTCAAAATGGGTGCTTTTACGTCTGCTCGGCAGCTAATGCCCCGCTTTGCGCACCGCTTTGGCGAGTTTGCGCAGCGTGTCGTCGAGCTTGTCGCGGCACCGATCGGCCAGGTCGGCCTCCCGCTGGTACAACAGCCCGTAGGTGAAAGTGTCCTCGCCGGCGGCGTGCGCGGCTTCGGCTTCCTGACGCAGGTGCTCGCGGCTGACGACGCTGTCTTGATGATCGCCCAGCAGCGACTGGACCGCCTTGGCCTGTTCGGACACCCCGGCCGCGCCGGTCGCCGAGGCGGTGTAGCGAAGTCGCTTGGCGCGCTTGCGGATCCGATGTATCGCCTCGTCGCGTTGGTGTTGGTCGTCCGGGTGCTCGCGGTCCACCTGGGCGGCGGCCTTCTGGGCCTTGCGGACCTTCTTGTAGGCGGCGTCGATGGTCACCGGCGCCGGTGCCTCGGCGGTGGCCGCGCCGGGGATCTCAGCCGCTATCAGGTCGAGGGAGTCGAGCAGGCGGAAGTATCGCTGCGAGCGCATCGCGATCAGGGACCGGCGCAGCCCGGTCTGGTAGCGCCGCTGCGCACCCCCGACCAGACGTTCGCGCACCGGCCCGCGCACCAATTCCGGTGCGAGCGAGTCCAAGTCGCGTTCGTATCGCTCGGCGAGCACCTCGGCGTCGCGCGCCACCCCCAGGATCCCGGCGAGCTCACGCAACTCGTCGAGCACCCAGCCGTCGTCGGGCAGCCCGAATGACTCCTGGTAGTCCCGCAGCAGGCTGCGCAACTTGCGGGTCGTCACCCGCATCTGGTGGATGGAGTCGTAGGCGTCGGCGCGCACCGCGCGGTCCCACACCAGGAGCTCGCGCACCTGCTCGGCGATCGCGCGCTGCAGCGGATCTTCCGGCGGCGCAGCGCCGTCGGCCGCCGGCGTGGTGCCCAGCACCCGCGCCAGCTTGGAGCCGTGACCCGCCGGTGCGGCGCCGGCGTCCAGCAGCCGATTGCTCAACCGGTTCAACAACTCGACGCCGGCCGTGCCGCTGGACAGCCCGCCGGCCTCCAGCAGCTCCAGCTCCCACTCGCGCCATTCCTGCTCGGTCGGTGCGTCGGCGTCGTCGGAGTCCCGCGTCGACCACGCGACGACATGGTCGTTGCTGAACTCGGCCAGCGCGGTGCCCGCCGCGTCGTACAGCACCTGGCTCTCGCGGCGGGTGGTGATGCGCGCGACGGGCTGCAGCGGCCGGTCACGGACGATCGCCAACACCACGTCGGTCAGCTCGTCGGGCACGCTGTCGTTTGCGCCGGAGGCGTCCAGCGGTGTGCGCACCTCGGTGCGGGCGTCGGGCCCGGAAGGCAGCTTCAGGTGCCACCCGGCATCGGTGCCGCCGGTGCGGCGGCGCAGCGTTATCTTGTTGCGCGCCAAGTCGTGTAGGGGCGTGTCGAAGTACGTCGCATCGAGGGTTTGCATCGGCGACTTCTCGACGTGCGCCACCGCGGCGATCCCTTCGAACGAGGGCGACACGGTGGACTCGACCACGTCGAACTTGCGCTCGACCTCGAGATGACGCGAGGTCTGCGGCGCTTTTGCAGGCATCTTCGGCTCCACTGAAGGCGGGGCGGGCGCGTAGGGCACCCATAGCCTGCCATACCGAAAAGACGAGGCCGCCGCGGATCGGCCGGCGGCGGCCGCGGCTTACGGCGGCGGCGGAGGAGGGGCCGTCGTGTCGTCTTCGGGCAGCGGCGCATACACCGCCGGCGGCGGGACATAGCGTTGAATGTTGTCGGCGATGTTGGTGCACCCGCTCACCGAAATGCGCCGGCCCGCGCCCACGCACACCGTCGCCTGCACCCGATCGGCGGAATGGGCCGGACCAACAATGGTGGGAATCCCGGCCAAGCCCGAGAACGCCAGCAACGCGGCAAACCAGCGGCGCCGATTCATCTGCGGTCTCCTTTCCAGCCACCCTGGAAGCATTGTGCCGTCGTAGCGCGGCGGGCGGGCCGAGATCGGAGAATGGATCCGCATTTCCATGCGGACCGAATTCGCGCATGCGCGGCGAGAAAACCCCTTATGGTTTGCGGTACGAACGGCCGCGCCTGCGGACGCGAAGACGAAGGAGCGTTTCCATGGTGTCTTTTGTTCGCCCGGCGGCCCGGGTCGCGTCCGGCGCAATAGCGGCCGGCGCGGTGAGCGTGGCGATGCTTTTCGCGACGGCCGGTTCGGCCGCCGCGGATTGGCCGGCGGACGATCCCGAACCGGCGCCCTCGTCGCAACCGAATTGCACGGCGGCCGACCTTGCCCAGGTGTCGTCGGGCGTCGCCGCGGCGACGTCGGCGTATCTGTTCGCCCACCCGGACGTCAACGCGTACTTCACCAGTTTGAAGGGGCAGCCCCGCGACGACATGCGGGCGCAGCTGAAGCAGTACATGGACGCCAACCCGCAGACCCACGCCGACCTCGAGGGCATCCGCCAGCCGCTGACCGACTTTCAGAATCGGTGCCGCTGACCGAGCGCCGTCAGCCCGCCGGCGGTGGTGGCGGCGGCTGCAGGTGCATCGCCAGGTCGCCGCACTCGAGGATCGTCTGGATCTCGGTGTCGCGGAATGGCCGCCCGTCCGGGCCGAGCAGGTCGTGAAACCACTCCTGCGGCATCGCCGGGTCCGGGTTCGGCTGGTCCCAGGAATCCCAGGGGAAGTAGGTCTGCGTCTTGCCGGCGACCAGTCCCCAGTTGAACGCGCCGACGCCTGCGCGCTTGGCGATGGGCAGGATGTCTTGGACCGTGCTGCCCAACGGCCGGGCCATGTACTCGGTGCACAGGATGGGCCGGCCCTGCGGTACGAGTTCGGCGATGCGGCTCTCGAACTCCGCCGGCGCGGCGTAGGAGTGAAAGGTGATGACGTCGGAGTTGTCGAGCTGGATGCCGCTGATGACGCTGCGGCGACCCGGGTCGGCCCACTCGCCGTGCCAGACGCCGCTGGTCAACGGCTGGCAGGGATCGACCAGCCGCGCCCACTCGAACACCTGCGGAAGTAGCCGGGCGACCAGATCCACCTTGTCTTTCCGCTCGACCTTGGCGTAGGCATCGGCCGGGTTGTCCGGCTCGTTCCACAGGTCCCAACCCAGGACGCGGTCGTCGCTGCGGAACTGCGTCAGCACCCCGGTGACATAGCCGCGCATGGTGTGCAGGTAGCCGGGATCGTCGAGGCGCGCCGCCCCCGGGCTCTGCACCCAGCCGGAGTTGTGGATGCCCGGCCGGGGCGCGCGCTGCGGGCCCGCCCGGGGGAAGGGATCCCAGCACGAATCGAACAGGACGAACAGCGGCTTGATGCCGTGCCGTGCCGCGATGTCGACGAATTGGGCGAGGCGCACCTGAAACCCGCGGTAATCCTGCGCCCATAGCTGATCGTGCAGGAACACCCGTATCGCGTTGAACCCGTTGGTCCGCGCCCAGCCCAGTTCGGTGTCGATGCGCCGCGGGTCGAAGGTTTCGCGCTGGAACATCTCCAGCTGGTTGATGGCGCTGGAGGTGATGTAGTTGGCACCGACCGGCCAGCCCTGCGCCTGATACCAGCGGTTGGCGCGCTCGGGTGACCACCGGGCCGCCTGCGGCGAGGTGCGGGGCGGTTGGGCGGACGCGCGCGGCGTCTGGGCCAAAGCCATGCCTCCTGCCACCAGCAGCGGCAACGTCAACACCGCTCGACGGTGCACGGAGTCACCGCGATTCCCCCGGTCGATGTGGTCCACCCCTGCTCGTCAGAGTTCGGTTGGTCTCTGCGGGCAATCGTACAGCGCTGTAGCGCAACGCTTTTCAGCGGTTGGGCGGTGACAGCGGTAACGCCGCCGACCAGGCGTGCAGCGTGCGGTGAGGAATTCGCCGGGGTGGATCTAGAAGCAGTGCTCTTCGGCGGGGAAGGTCCCGCCGGCCACCTCTTGCGCATATTGCGTTGCGGCCCGGCGCAATTCCCCGCCGATGTCGGCGAACCGCTTGACGAAGCGGGCGGCCTTGCCGCTGCTCATGCCGGCCATGTCCTGCCAGACCAGGACCTGGCCGTCGCAGTTCGGTCCGGCCCCGATCCCGACCGTGGGGATGGTCAGCTTGCCGGTGATCTGGGTGGCCAGCTCGGCGGGCACCATCTCCATCACGACGGCGAACGCACCGGCCTCGGCGACGGCGATCGCGTCGTGCACGGTCTGCTCCGCCGCGTCACCGCGGCCCTGCACCCGAAATCCGCCCAGGCCGTTCACGCTTTGCGGGGTGAACCCGATGTGCGCCATCACCGGGATGCCGGCGGCGGTCAGGCAGGCGATCTGCTCGGCGACCCGCTCGCCGCCCTCGAGCTTGACCGCGTGCGCGCCGCCCTCCTTCATGAAGCGGGTGGCGGCGGCCAGCGCGGCGGCCGGTCCGGCCTCGTAGCTCCCAAACGGCAGGTCGGCGACGACCAGCGCGTGCGGGGCACCCCGCACCACGCCGCGCACCAGCGGAATCAATTCGTCGATCGAGACGGGCACGGTGGTGTCGTAGCCGTACACCACGTTGGCCGCCGAGTCGCCGACCAGCAGGACCGGGATGCCGGCCTCGTCGAAAACGCGGGCTGTCGAATAGTCGTAGGCCGTCAACATGGCCCACTTGTGGCCCTCGGCCTTCATCTTCTGCAGGTGATGGGTGCGAATCTTGGGCCGCGGCTTTTCGGGCTGCGCAGGCGAGTTGGCACCGTAAACGTTGTGCTCAGACATCATTGTCCCTAGTGGTGGTCGGTTCGATCCTCGTGGCCTGCAGGGTCAATCCTGACTGGTCCCCGGGTTCGTTTGACTACTTGATTCTGCCATTTCTTTTGCGCAGTTGCACCGCCGCGGCAGTGTGAGACATACCATGCTGCGCATGCAGCGGCTGAGTGGACTGGACGCCAGCTTCCTGTATCTCGAGACGTCGTCGCAGCCCCTGCATGTGTGCTCGATCATCGAACTGGACACGTCGACGGTGCCGGGCGGTTACGCCTTTGACCGGCTGCGCGACGCCCTGGCGCTGCGCATCAAGGCGATCCCGGCTTTCCGCGAGAAGCTGGCCAACAGTCCGCTGAACCTCGACCACCCGGTCTGGGTGGACGACGAGAAATTCGATATCAACCGTCACCTGCACCGCATCGCGGTGCCGGCACCGGGCGGGCGGACCGAGCTTTCCGAGATCTGCGGCCACATCGCCGAGACACCGTTGGATCGTGGCCGGCCGCTGTGGGAGATGTGGGTCATCGAGGGCGTGGCCGGCACGGACTGCCACCGGGACGGGCGGTTGGCGGTGATGACCAAGGTGCACCACGCCGGAGTCGACGGGGTGACCGGCGCGAGCCTGATGTCGCAGTTGTGCGCGACCGAGCCCGACGCCCCGCCGCCGGAGCCGGCCGAGGGCGTCGGCGGAGCCCATGGTTGGCAGATCGCGGCGGGCGGGCTGGTCCGCTTCGCGACCCGGCCGCTGCACCTGGCCAACGTGGTGCCCGACACCGTCTCGTCGGTGCTCGCCACCGTGCGACGGGCGCGCGACGGCCTGACCATGGCCCGTCCCTTCGCGGCGCCGCGGACCGTCTTCAACGCCAGAATCAGCGACCGCCGCAACGTCGCTTATGCCGAATTGGATCTCGGCGACATCAAAACGGTGAAGAACTATTTCGACGTCAAAGTCAACGACGTCGTGATGGCCTTGGTTTCCGGTGTGCTGCGCCAATACCTGACCGACCGAAATGAATTGCCGAAGTCGTCGCTGGTGGCTTCGGTCCCGGTTTCGGTGCACGGCAAATCCGACCGGCCCGGCCGCAATCAGGTATCGGCGATGTTTTCCTGTTTGCATACCCAGATCGACGATCCCGTGGAACGCCTGAAAGCCATCGCCGAGGCGAATTCGATTGCCAAAGAACACAGTTCAGCTATCGGCGCATCACTGCTGCAGGATTGGTCGCAATTCGCCGCGCCGGCGGTTTTCGGTATTGCGATGCGGTTGTATGCCAGAACCCGGTTCACCGACAGCATGCCGGTGCACAATTTGGTCGTCTCGAACGTGCCCGGGCCGCAGGTTCCGCTGTACCTGCTGGGCTGCGAGGTCAAATCGATGTATCCGTTGGGGCCGATTTTTCACGGCTCGGGACTCAACATCACCGCGATGTCTCTGCAGGGCAAACTCGATGTCGGGCTGGTCGCCTGCCCGGATCTGGTGCCGGACCTGTGGGAGATTGCCGACGAGTTCGCGGTGGGGCTCGAAGAGCTGCTTGCGCTCGCGCGGTAGCTCCGGCGGCGGTGCCGCTCATCCGGATCTCAGGTTTCCTCTGGCAGCATAGGTGGGCATGGGCCTGTCTCGCCGCGCCAAGATCGCGCGCATGCTGCTGATCTGGACGTCGATGGCTGCCGTCGCGCTGCTGCTGGCCGGCTGTGTCCGTGTGGTGGTGGGACGCGCCGTCATGTCCGGGCCGAAGCTGGGTCAGGCCGTGGAGTGGACGCCGTGCCGGGCGGCGAACCCGAAGGTCAAACTTCCGGCCGGCGCGCTGTGCGGCAAACTGGCCGTGCCGGTCGACTACGACCACCTCGACGGCGACGTGGCGACGCTGGCGATGATTCGTTTCCCCGCGACCGGGGACAAGATCGGCTCGCTGGTGATCAACCCCGGCGGACCGGGGGAGTCCGGCATCGAGGCGGCGCTGGGTGTCGTGCAGTCGTTGCCCAAGAAGGTTCGCGAACGCTTCGACCTGGTCGGTTTCGACCCCCGCGGGGTGGGGGCGTCGCGCCCGGCGGTCTGGTGCAACTCCGACGCCGACAACGACCGGCTGCGCACCGAGCCCAACGTCGACTACAGCCCGGCGGGTGTGGCCCACATGGAAGACGAGACCAAGCAGTTCGTCGGCCGCTGCATCGACAAGATGGGCAAGGGCTTCCTGGCCAACGTCGGGACCGTCAACGTCGCACGCGATCTCGATGCCATCCGCGCGGCGCTCGGTGACGAGAAGCTGACCTATCTCGGCTACTCCTATGGCACCCGGATCGGCTCGGCGTACGCCGAGGCCTTCCCGCACAACGTGCGGGCGATGATCCTCGACGGTGCCGTCGACCCCAACGCCGACCAGATCGAGGCGGACCTGCGCCAGGCCAAGGGATTCCAGGACGCGTTCAACGACTACGCCGCCGAATGCGCCAAGCAGCCGACCTGCCCGCTGGGCACCGATCCGGCCAAAGCCGTTGACGTCTACCACAGCCTGGTCGACCCGATGGTCGATCCGAACAACCCGATGGTGGGCCGGCCCGTCCCGACCAACGACCCGCGCGGCCTGAGCTACAGCGACGCGATCATCGGGACGATCATGGCGCTGTATTCGCCGAACCTGTGGCATCACCTGACCGACGGGCTGGCCGAGCTCGTCGACCACCACGGCGACACCCTGCTCGCCCTGGCCGACATGTACATGCGCCGCGACTCGCACGGCCACTACAGCAATGCCACCGACGCGCGGGTGGCGGTCAACTGCGTGGACCAGCCGCCAATCACCGACCGCGCCAAGGTGATTGACGAAGACCGCCGCTCCCGTGAGGTCGCCCCGTTCATGAGCTACGGGCAGTTCACCGGCAACGCGCCGCTGGGCACCTGCGCGTTCTGGCCGGTGCCGCCGACCAGCAAGCCGCACACCATTTCCGCGCCCGGCCTGGCGCCCACGGTGGTGGTGTCGACAACCCATGACCCGGCCACCCCGTACAAGGCCGGCGTCGACCTCGCCAACGAGCTGCGCAGCTCGCTGCTCACCTACGACGGCACCCAGCACACGGTGGTGTTCCAGGGCGACGGCTGCATCGACAACTACGTGACGGCGTATCTGGTCGGTGGTTCCATCCCGCCGAGCGGCGCCAAGTGCTAGCCACCCGGCGACGCTGCCGCCGAACGTGCACTCACGGCGAGGTTTTCGTCGATTCTTCGCCGTGAGTGCACGCTCGGCGAGGGCGCGAGCCGCTTGAGAGCCGAGACCAAGGCGTAATCGTTTCGCGCTGTGACGGGTACCCGCGGCTGCAACGATGACAGCCATGTCGCGCCTGAGATCCTTGAGCTCGGCGCTGTTTTCATTCGGGCTGCTGCTCGGTGGCCCCTTCGTCGTCGCGCTGCCGGTGGCCGCGGCCACCCCCGAACCCGGTGCCGGGCAGACGCCGGGCCCGAACCCGCCCTCGGCCGCGGTGCCGCAGGGGTGGGGGAGCTGTGGCCAATTCGTCAGTGACACAAGCGAAATCCCGACCGCGCAGTGCACCACCGTGTCGGTGCCGATCGACTACAACAATCCCGCGGGGGCGCAGGCCAAGCTGGCGGTGATCCGGGTCCCGGCGTCGGGGCAGCGGGTCGGCTCGCTGCTGGTCAACCCCGGCGGTCCCGGCGGCTCGGCGGTCGACATGGTGGCCGCGATGGCCCCGGATTTGGCGAACTCTCCGATCAGGCGCAACTTCGATCTGGTCGGCTTCGACCCCAGGGGTGTCGGCCACTCGACGCCCGCGCTGCGCTGCCGCACCGACGCCGAGTTCGACGCCTACCGGCGCGAGCCGATGGTCGACTACAGCCCCGGCGGGGTCGCGCATATCGAGCAGCTCTACCGGCAACTGGCCCAGCAGTGCGTCAACCGGATGGGCGCGGCGTTTCTGGCCAACACCGGCACCGCCTCGGTCGCGCGCGACATGGACCTGGTGCGCCAGACGCTGGGCGACGACCAGATCAACTACCTGGGCTACAGCTACGGCACCGAGTTGGGCACCGCCTACCTGGAGAAGTTCAGCAACCACGTGCGCGCGATGGTGCTCGACGGCGCCATCGACCCGACCGTCGGGCCGATCGACGAGAACGTCAACCAAATGGCCGGATTCCAAACGGCTTTCAACGACTACGCCACCGACTGCGCGCGCTCACCGGGCTGTCCGCTGGGCACCGACCCGAGCCAATTCGTCAACCGCTACCACGCGCTGGTCAACCCGCTGGCCACCAGGCCCGGCAAAACCGCGGACCCGCGCGGCCTGAGCTACGCCGACGCGACCACCGGCACCATCAACGCGCTCTACACCCCGGCGCACTGGAAATACCTGACCAGCGGGCTGCTCGGCCTGGCCCGCGGCACCGACGCCGGCGACCTGTTGTTGCTCGCCGACGACTACGACGGGCGCGACAAGAACGGGCACTATGCCAACGACCAGGACGCGTTCAACGCGATCCGCTGCGTCGACGCGCCCAACCCGACGGATCAAGCCAGCTGGGTGAGCGCCGATCAGCGGATCCGGCAGGCCGCGCCGTTCCTGAGCTACGGGCAGTTCACCGGAAATGCTCCGCGCGATTTGTGCGCGCTGTGGCCGGTGCCGGCGACGTCGGCGCCGCACGCCGCGCCGCCCATGGCGCCGGGCAAGGTCGTCGTCGTCTCCACCACGCACGACCCGGCCACGCCGTACCAGGCCGGGGTGAACCTGGCCCGCCAGCTCGGCGGCCCGCTGATCACCTACGACGGGACCCAGCACACCGCGGTGTTCAACGGCCACCAGTGCGTGGACACCGCCGTCGTCCGGTATCTGGTCGCCGGCACGCCGCCGCCGGCCTCCTACCACTGCCAGTCCTGACTGCGCGGGGTCACCCGCCCGCCGCCCGGTCCGCATGTCAGAGGTTCTCCCGCAGGGCTTTTGGCTCACGGTGAGAGCTGGACATGGCCCCGCGGCGGAGGCGGCGGTGGAGGCTCGGGCGGAGGCGGCGGTGCCGGCGGCGGCCCGTCCTGTTGTGGGGTGGGTCCTTGTTGCCGCGGCGGGGAAAGCGGTTGTTGCGCACGAGGTGGCGGCGGCGCCACAACGGGTGGCTCGAGCGGCGCGACCGTTGGCGGTGGCGGGATCTGGGGCGGATCGGGTGTGAGCTCTCCTACCGGAGCGGGCTCGATCAGCGCGGCGGGCCCGCTGTCCTGGGCGCCGGATGCCCGAGGCGCCGGCAGCTGCGCAGCCCCGGCCACCATCGGGGCCGTGCTTATCAAGGCGGCGATCGCCGCATACGCAGCGAGCGCGGTCATGCGCCGACGCCGCCGTCGCGCCGCGCCGCTCAACTGCGGGTTCGCGCGAAAGCGCTGTGGTGATTCACGATGACAACCGGTTACGATGTCGATCATTCCAGGTGCCGGCCGCCTCCACTGTTACCACTCGGTATCCATTAGGTGAGAGCGGCCGGGCAGGTGACACAAAGAAGCGAAGATTCTGCCGTGCGCATCCGAATCGCCCGATCCGCCGAGACTCTGGTCAACACCTCGGCGCTGCTTGCCGCCGCGGTCATCTGCGCGGGCGGCGCGGCGGCCGACCCGGATCAGGACGCGCAGTTCGTGGCGTTGCTCGCACAAAAGCAGATCCCGGCCACCGACAACGTGCCGGGCCTGGTGTACCGGGCCCGTGAGATCTGCGGGGAACTCGATCACGGCTCCTCGGTCCAGGCCGCCGTGGACGAGGAGGTGAACACGGCGTACCGGGAAAACCCGTCCCTGCGGATAGTCGCCGACCGCGTTACCCGCACCGCGGTCAAATTCGTGTCGGCGTCGGTGGACGTCTACTGCCCAGGCCATCAAGGCGAGCTGCCCTAGCGGCGACCGCGTGCCTTTGCACGCACGGCTCCCCGGCGCGTGGCGTCGCGCCGCAATGTGGGCAATGGTTCTGAGCGGGCATCGGTAACACAGAATTAACAGCAGTTGCATACTGTTCGGGTTATGGATCGACAGAAGGAATTCGTCCTCCGCACCCTCGAGGAACGGGACATCCGCTTCGTTCGGCTGTGGTTTACCGATGTGCTCGGTTTCCTCAAGTCGGTCGCCATCGCCCCGGCCGAGCTCGAAGGCGCCTTCGAGGAGGGCATCGGCTTCGACGGATCCTCGATCGAGGGCTTCTCCCGGGTCTCCGAATCCGACACCGTGGCCAACCCCGACCCGTCCACCTTCCAGGTGCTGCCGTGGGCCTCGGCCAACGGCCACCACCACTCGGCGCGGATGTTCTGCGACATCACCATGCCGGACGGCTCGCCGTCGTGGGCCGACCCCCGCCACGTGCTGCGCCGCCAGCTGCAGAAGGCCAACGACCTGGGCTTCTCCTGCTACGTGCACCCCGAGATCGAATTCTTCCTGCTCAAGCCGGGCCCCGACGACGGGACGCCGCCCGTTCCCGTCGACAACGCCGGCTACTTCGACCAGGCGGTCCACGACTCCGCCTCGAACTTCCGCCGCCACGCCATCGAAGCCCTGGAATTCATGGGCATCTCGGTGGAGTTCAGCCACCACGAGGGCGCGCCCGGCCAGCAGGAGATCGACCTGCGCTTCGCCGACGCCCTGTCGATGGCCGACAACGTGATGACGTTCCGTTACGTCATCAAGGAGGTGGCGATCGAGAACGGCGCCCGCGCGACCTTCATGCCCAAGCCGTTCGGGCAGC
>NZ_LZLL01000487.1:0-562 GCF_001669335.1 Mycobacterium sp. 1245852.3
GGCGTTCGGTGGCCACGCGCGCGGCGCGGTCCTGGGCGCGGGTACGGCGGCGTCTGGGCATCATCGCGGTGCGCTCGGCGCAGTAGTCGGACTTGGCGGCCGCCGCCCGAATATCGCCGGTGGGGGCGCAGAGTTGGGGGAACAGCAGTGCGCTGCCCGGGGTGGTGACATGGGTGCGTCCGGCCGGCGACGTCAGGATCAGGGTGCCGTCGGGCAGCTGCTTTTCCTGCCAGCCCCAGAAGGTTTTCACCAGATGATGGGTGCGGCACAGCGCCTTGAGGTTCGAGGCGTGCGTCGGCCCGCCGTCGGCGTAGGGGATCGTATGGTCGAGGTCGCAGTTCACCGCGGGCTGATCACAGCCGGGCCAGCGACACGTCAAATCCCGGCACCGCACGAAATCGGCCAGCGCCTTGGACGGCACATAACCGGGCTCCGGCGGCGCATCACCGGGATGAACCAGCGGCACCAGCGTGGCCGAGCCGGCCAGCTCGGCGAGCAGCTCCGGTGAGATCAGGCCCTCGGCGCCCAGCTCGCAGGCCGGCGCCGATCCGCAACCATCCAG
>NZ_LZLL01000488.1:0-22021 GCF_001669335.1 Mycobacterium sp. 1245852.3
CGGGATCGTAATGCCTATCGGGTATGCACGACATCTCCCTGATCACGAATCCGCCCGAGGACTCCCGCCCGTCGCACCGCCACCTAAGCACAACACACCGTACGTGTCACTGGCACAGATGGTTCAAGGATCCTCGCCGGAGCCGGACGCGTTCGCCTCGTGGTGATTTTCCCGGTCAGTGCGACGGGCGGGAGTCCTCGGGCGGATTCGTGATCAGGGAGATGTCGTGCATACCCGATAGGCATTACGATCCCGCATCGCGTTGACAAAGCACTGATACGGAAGCGACTGCCGTGGTTTACTCATCAAGACCTGGTCGCGCTCCCCGAGGGCGGGACCCGCAAGAGGTGAAAGAAAAACGACTGGTCGGCGGCGGGCCTGGCATTCGGAGCGCCGTCACCCGGCGCGATTGCGGCCGATGTGTAGTTGCATGGTCGGGGGCGAACACCGCGCGGGCGCGACGGCGCGGCTAGAGGGGGTGCAGTGGTCGAATCGGAGGTACGGGCCCGGCCCGACAACACCATCGCGGAAGGACGAGACATTAGCCAACGCGGTTTCCTGGGCTTTGGTCGTCGATCGTCAAAAGAATCCGAGCAGCAAGGCGGCCCTTCCAAGACCCGTCCGAAGACGAAAAGGGGCCCCGGGCTTTTCAGTTTCCTGGGCCGGCTGTGGATCCCGCTCGTCATCGTGGCCGTCGTCGTCGCCGGAGGCATGACCGTCTCGCGGTTGCATGGTGTCTTCGGCTCCGAGAAGCGCCCGAGCTACGCCGAGTCCCGGCAACAGGACACCAAGCCGTTCAATCCCAAGCACGTGAAGTACGAGGTTTTCGGACCCGCCGGCTCGATGGCCGACATCAGCTACTTCGACGCCAATGGCGAACCGAACCACATCAATGGCATCCCGCTGCCATGGACTTTCGACATCTCGACGACGTTGCCGTCGATCGTGGGAAATGTGGTCGCGCAGGGCAATAGCGATAGTCTCGGCTGCCGCATCGTGGTCGACGGTGTCGTCAAAGCCGAGAGGATCTCGCACGAATTGAATGCCTTCACCTACTGCGTGTTGACGGCAACATGAGCGCGCCCCCATTGGAGACCCAGCCGGCCGCGCGACCACGGATCGCGCGGCTCATCCATCGTTTGTCGGTTCCCATCATCTTGGGCTGGTTGGCGGTCGCCGTCCTCATCAGCATCGGCGTCCCGTCGCTGGAGCAGGTCGAGGCGGAGAATGCGGTGTCGCTGAGCCCGTTGGGCGCACCGTCTTTCAAGGCCATGGAACGCCTTGGCCAGGACTTCAAGGAAAGCAACTCCGGCGCCCTGGCGATGATCCTGCTGGAGGGCCAGCAGCAACTTGGCGACGACGCGCACAGGTATTACGACCGCCTGGTCAATCTGTTAGAAAACGATCACGCGCATGTGCAGCACGTCCAGAACTTCTGGGGCGACCCGCTGACCCGGGGCGCCGCGCAAAGCCAGGACGGCAAGGCCGCTTACGTCCAGGTGAACCTGAACGGTAACCAGGGTGCCGCCGCGGGTGACGAGTCCGTGGCCGCGATCCGGAAGATCGTGCAGGACGCTTCGCCACCACCTGGTCTGAAGGTCTATGTCACGGGCCCCGCGCCCATCGTCGCGGACATGAACATCGCGGGTCAAAAGACCGTCATGCTGGTGACGCTGGCCAGCCTTGCGGTGATCTTCTTGACCTTGTTGCTCGTCTATCGGTCGATCGTCACGGTCATTCTGCTGTTGTTGATCGTCGGCCTGGAACTGCAGATCGCGCGCGGGATGGTCGCGCTACTCGGTCATCTCGGGGTGGTCGGCCTCACCACGTTCGCCGTGAACCTGCTGGTAGCCGCCGTCATCGCGACGGGTACGGACTACGGCATCTTCTTCGTCGGTCGATATCAGGAGGCACGGCAGGCCGGTGAAACTCGCGAAGAGGCCTTCTATACGACGTTCAGCAGCGTCGCCAAGGTGGTGTTGGCCTCCGGCTTGACCATCGCCGGCGCGGTGCTCTGCCTCAGCTTCACCCGGCTGCCCTATTTCCAGCCGCTGGGCATTCCCTGTGCCGTCGGTATCTCGATCGCGGTCCTGGTCGCGATCACGCTGGGGCCGGCCCTCATCGCCGCCGGGGCGCGGTTCGGCCTGTTCGAGCCGCGGCGGGCGCTGTCGACCCGCAGATGGCGACGGATCGGCACGGCGATCGTCCGGTGGCCGGCGCCCATCCTCATCGCGTCCTTGGCCGTCGCGCTGATCGGGCTGCTGGCTCTGCCGAATTACCGACCCAGCTATGACGACCAAAAATTTATTCCGGCCAGCATCCCCGCCAACGTCGGGTACGCGGCCGCGGCCCGCCACTTCCCCGGTCAGCGCATGTCGATGCCCGAGATTCTGTTGATCGAGACCGATCACGATCTGCGCAATCCGACGGACATGCTGGTGATCAACAAGCTCGCCAAGGGCGTTCTGGCGGTTCCAGGAATTGCGACCGTTCAGACGGTAACCCGCCCCGAGGGAGTTCCGCTGCAGCACACCACGATTCCGTGGATCATCAGCATGGGCCAGGCGAGCCAGATGCAGAACATGGCCTTCCAAAAAGACCGCATGGACGACATGCTCACCCAGGCCAACGAGCTGGGGAAGATGATCGGCATCATGCAGCACATGCTGGACCTGATGAAAGAGCTCGTCGCCACGACGCACCACATGGTCAAGACGACGCACGAAATGCAGGACATCACATCGGATCTGCGGGATCGAGTGTCGGACTTCGAGGACTTCTGGCGCCCGATCCGCAGCTACTTCTACTGGGAAAAGCACTGCTACGACATCCCGATCTGCTTCTCGCTGCGATCCATTTTCGACGCGATCGACGGTGTTGACGAGATCAGCGACAAGCTGGGCGACCTGGTGAAGAACCTGGATCAGCTGGACGCGATCCTGCCGGAGCTAGTCATGCAGATTCCGCCGATGATCGAAACCATGTCCAGCATGCGCAACATGATGCTGACCATGCACAGCACCATGTCCGGCGTCATGGGCCAAATGGATTCCAGCTCAAAGGATCCCAGCGTCATGGGGCAGGCGTTTGACGCCTCCCGAAACGACGATTCCTTCTACCTGCCGCCCGGCATCATCAACGGCTCCGACTCCTTCAAGCGGGTCGAGAAGGTGTTGATGATGCCGGACGGCAGGGA
The DNA here is from genome assembly GCF_001669335.1 of Mycobacterium sp. 1245852.3. NCBI lineage: Bacteria > Bacillati > Actinomycetota > Actinomycetes > Mycobacteriales > Mycobacteriaceae > Mycobacterium > Mycobacterium sp. 1245852.3. The sequence continues at coordinate 3,197 of NZ_LZLL01000488.1, forward strand.
CGTCCGCCTGCTCATCTCGCAGCGGGGTGACCCGGCGACACCGGAGGGCCTCTCGCGGGTCGAACAGATCAAGACGGCGGCCGAGGAATCGCTCAAGGGCACTCCCCTGGAAAATGCCAAGATTTACCTGACCGGTACCGCGGCAATCACCAAAGATCTGGTGGACGGTTCCAAATTCGACCTGTTGATCGCCGGCGTAAGCGCGCTCTGCCTCATCTTCATCATCATGCTGATCATGACGCGAAGCTTTATCGCCGCCATGGTCATCGTCGGCACGGTGCTCCTCTCGCTCGGCGCGTCCTTCGGGCTGTCGGTGCTGGTATGGCAGTACTTGCTGCACATGCAGCTGCACTGGACCGTGCTTTCCACCTCCGTGATCGTGCTGTTGGCGGTGGGTTCCGACTACAACTTGCTATTGGTCTCCCGCATGAAGGAGGAACTAGGTGCCGGGATCCACACCGGCATCATCCGCGCGATGGGCGGTACCGGAAAGGTCGTGACGAACGCCGGCCTGGTGTTCGCGTTCACGATGGGATCGATGGTGGTCAGCGATCTACGCAGCATCGGGCAGACGGGTACGACGATCGGGCTGGGCTTGCTGTTTGACACGCTGATCGTGCGGGCGTTCATGACGCCTTCCGTCGCCGCCTTGCTGGGACGTTGGTTCTGGTGGCCACAGCTGGTGCGCCCCCGCCCGGCCAGCACGATGCTGCGGCACACCGGCCCGCGTCCGTTGGTGCGTTCACTGCTCCTGAAGCAGCCGCAATAGGTGGCGGCTTCCACTTCAGGATGGGAACAGCAACCGTGGGGAACACTGTGACACAGGGCAATAGCGTCGTCAGCCTGTCGAGGGCACTATGACCACGCACCCACCCCGGCCTTCGCGCTTCGCGCGGTCCATCCGCCACCTTGCGGTGTTCATCATCATCGGGTGGGTGGCGCTGACCCTGCTGGTGACGTTCGGGGTGCCGCGGCTCGAGATTGTGGGCCAACAGCATTCGGTGCCGCTCGCCCCCCAGGACGCGCCGGCGGTCCAGGCCATGCAGCGCATGGGCAAGGACTTCAAAGAGTCCGACTCGGACAGCTTCGCGATGCTGGTCCTGGAAGGGCAACAGCCGCTTGACGACAAGGCACACGCCTATTACGACAAGCTGGTCGGTGAATTAAAAAGCGACACAAAGCATATCGAGCATGTGCAGGACCTGTGGGGCGATCGTCTCACCGCGGCGGGCGCCCAGAGCCCGGACGGCAAGGCCGTCTATGTGCAGCTGAACCTGGCGGGCAACCAGGGCACCACCCTTGGCCAGGAATCCGTGGCGGCGGTCCGCGATGCCATCGCGCGCACGCCACCGCCTCCCGGGGTGAAGGCCTATGTCACCGGCCCCTCGGCGCTGTTCTCCGACATGCAGCTCGCCGGTGACCGGTCGATTTTGAAGATGACCATGATCGGCGCCTTGATCATCTTTGTCGTGCTGCTCATGGTGTACCGCTCGATCACGACCGTCATTCTGCTGTTGGTCACCGTCGGGATCGAGGTCTTCGCCGCCCGGGGTGTCATCGCCTTCATCGCCAATAACAATTGGATGGCGCTCTCGACGTTTGCCGTCAACCTCCTGGTGGCACTGGCCATGGCCGCCGGCACGGACTACGCGATCTTCTTCTTCGGCCGCTATCAAGAGGCGCGCCAGGCGGGTGAAGATCGGCAGACCGCGTATTTCACCACCTATCGCAGCGTCGCACCCGTCGTGTTGGGTTCCGGTTTGACCATCGCCGGAGCCATGCTGTGCCTCAGCTTCACCCGCATGCCCATCTTCCAGACCATGGGCCTGCCCTGCTCGGTGGGCATGCTCATTTCGGTGTTGATCGCCCTGACACTGGTGCCGGCGGTTCTGACCGTCGGAAGCGGCTTCGGCTTGTTCGATCCGACCCGGACGATCGGGTTCGGCCGGTGGCGGCGGATCGGCACGGCGATCGTGCGCTGGCCTGCGCCAATCCTGTGCGCGACCATTGCGGTCGCCCTGGTCGGCTTGGTGACGCTACCCGGCTACCAGACGAGCTACAACAACCGGCTCTACATGCCGGACAACGTTCCCGCCAACGTGGGATACGCCGCCGCAGACCGCCATTTCAACCAATCACGCATGATGCCCGAGATCCTGATGATCGAATCCGATCACGACATGCGGAACTCGGCGGATTTCTTGATCCTGCACCGACTTGCCAAGGCAGTCTTCGGGGTTCACGGCATCTCCCGTGTCCAGGGCATCACCCGCCCCGAGGGGACGCCGATCCAGCACACCTCGATCCCGTTCCTGCTCAGCATGCAACAAGCGACCATGAGTCAAGACATCAAGTACATGCAGGCGCGCATGGACGACATGCTCGTTCAGGCCGACATGATGGCCAAGCAGATCGAGATCATGAAGCGCATTTATTCGCTCCAGAAACGCATGACCGACATCACCCACGACTCGATCGTGAAGACCAAAGAAATGGCCGTCGTCCTTTGGGAACTCCGCGACAAAATGTCGGATTTCGAGGACTTCTTCCGGCCGCTACGCAGCTATTTCTACTGGGAAAAGCACTGCTACGACATCCCGATATGTTGGTCGTTGCGGCAGATCTTCGAGATTCTCGACGGTGTCGACACGCTCAGCGACAAGATGGTGGGTCTGCTCCAAGATCTCGATCACATGGACCGGCTGATGCCGCAGCTGCTCGAGCAGTATCCGCCGATGATCGCGATGTCCGAGGACATGCGGAACATGATGCTGACCAATCACAGCACCATGTCCGGAATCATCGGCCAGATGGATAGCAACGATAAGGACGCCACCGCCATGGGCCAGGCGTTCGACGATTCCAAAAATGACGACTCGTTCTATCTGCCCCCCGAGATCTTCGAGAATGCGGATTTCAAGCGCGCGATGGCGCAGTTCTTGTCGCCGGACGGAAAGGCCGCTCGCTTCATCATTTCGCACCGTGGCGACCCGGCAACGTCGGAAAGCGTGAACCGCATCGACAAGATCCGGCTGGCGGCCGAGGAGGCGCTCAAGAACACGCCGCTGGAAAACTCCAAGATCTACATCGCGGGCACGGCGTCGACATTCAAGGACTTCCGCGACGGCTCCACGTACGACCTGTTTATCGCAGGCATTGGTGCGCTGTGCCTGATCTTCATCATCATGCTGATTCTTACCCGAAGTTTCATTGCTGCCCTGGTCATCGTGGGCACCGTGACGCTGTCGTTGGGCGCATCATTCGGATTGTCCGTGCTGATTTGGCAGTACATCTTTGGCATCAAGTTGTACTGGATGGTGCTGCCGATGTCGGTCATTGTTTTGCTGGCGGTCGGATCGGACTACAACTTGCTGCTGGTGTCCCGTATGAAAGAGGAATTAGCCGGCGGCATTAACACGGGCATCATTCGTGCGATGGGCGGTACCGGTAAGGTCGTGACGAATGCCGGTCTGGTGTTCGCCTTCACCATGGCCTCGATGGTGGTCAGCGATTTGCGCATCATCGGTCAGGTCGGAACCACAATCGGCCTGGGTCTGATGTTCGACACCTTGATCGTGCGCTCGTTCATGACGCCTACCATCGCGGCGCTGCTCGGACGCTGGTTCTGGTGGCCGCAATTGGTTCGGCCGCGGCCGGCCAGCCTGCTGCTTCGCTCCGTGGGCACACGTCCGGCGGTGCGCACCCTGCTTCACCACGATGACGATATGGACGCTCCCACGGCGGAGATCCCGATCGCCCGGCCTACCGTCTAGGTGCTTTTCGTCGTTTCATTGCCCGGATAGCGGGGCGGTCGACGCCATCCGCGAAAGCGCGGCGAGAAAGATTGGAGGCCAATGATTTTGCTTGGAGCGCTCGGAGCTCCCCCGCTGCAAAACAATCGATACCGTCGGCATGCCGTTAAGCACCGTGAAATACTCGTACGGTGAGTCCACTAGCGATTGAGGTTGTAGGCCTCACAAAGACATTCGGGCGAAACACGCTCGCGCTCAACGGCGTGGACTTTTCCGTTCCGGCCGGGACGGTGTGCGGGGTGCTCGGCCACAACGGCGCCGGCAAGACCACCACGATCAACATCCTTTCCACGCTGATCCGCCCGAGCTCCGGCCGGGCCAGCGTCGCCGGGTATGACATCATCCGCCAGCCGTCCGAGGTGCGTGCCAGCATCGGGATGGCCGGGCAGTTCACCGGGATGGACCCCATGCTGACGGGCCGGGAGAACCTGGTGCTGTTCGGCCGGCTGCGCGGGCTGAACCGCAAGCGCGCTAAGGCCCGTGCCGATGAGCTGCTTGAGCAGTTCGATCTCGTCGCCGCCGCGGACCGGCGGCTGTCGACCTACTCCGGGGGCATGTTCCGGCGCGTCGACCTGGCCAGCGCCCTGGTGGTGCCGCCGCAGGTGCTCTTCCTCGACGAGCCGACGACCGGCCTGGACCCACGCAGCCGCCGCGACGTGTGGGCCCTGGTGAGTTCGCTGACGGTGCAGGGCATCACCGTGCTGCTGACGACGCAGTACCTGGAAGAGGCCGATGTGCTGAGCGACTCGATCGTCGTCATCGATCACGGACAGGTGATCGCCAGCGGCACCGCCGAGGAGCTCAAACGCGCGGTCGGTACCAGCTACTGCCAGGTGACGCCGGCCAACCCCGCCGACCTGCCGCAGGTGGCGGCGGCGCTGAACGGCCTCGAGGGCGTCGACATCGACAACGACACCAATTCGGTGTCGGTGTTCGCGCCGGATGGGGTGGCCACCCTGGTCGAGGTGTTCCGCCGAGTCGACGCGCTCGGGCTCGAACTCGCCGATATCTCGCTGCGTAAGCCCTCGCTCGACGAGGCATTCCTGCACCTGACCGAGCGAACCGTCACCCGATAATGAGCGCGCTGGCGGCCCTCACCGAACGTTCGCTGATGTCGGCAGCGCGCGATGGCGAGATGATCTTCGAAATCATCTCCCCCGCAGCATATTTGGCGGGGTTCAGTGTGGCGCTGCACGGCCTGATCGACACAGGGCCCGTCAGTTACACGCAGTATTTTCTGCCCGCAGTGGTCGCTCAATCGATGATTTTCGTCGGGCTACTCACCGCGGACCGCGCGGCGCGCGACCACCTGTTTGGGATCGGTGAGCGGATGCGGACCCTGCCCGTCCCCGCGGTGGCCACCGTAACAGCCCGCACCGTGGCCACCTTGATGCGCGGCGTCCTGTCCCTGCTGGTGGCGTTGATCACCGGCTATGCCTTCGGTTTTCGGATAACCGGGGGGTTGGGATACGCGGCAGCCTTCCTCGTCATCTCCTTGCTGCTGTGCCTGGCCGTCACGCTGGGCGCCGACGCGCTCGGTTCGAGCGCCAAGACTGTCCAGGGCGCCAGCCACCTCTTGTTCGTCCCTCAACTGTTGCTTTTCATGCTGTCCACCGGGATCGCCCCGGAGAAGACCTTTCCGGAGTGGCTGCGTCCATATGTTCGCAACCAACCGATTTCGCAGTTCGCCGAAGCCCTGCGCGGACTCGCCTCCGGGCACGTAGCGCTCGGTAACCTGGCGGCCACCCTGGCCTGGTGCCTGGGCATGGTGCTGGTCTTCGGCGCGATCACATTGCGCATGCAGAGGCGCGGCTAGTGACGCATCGCCTCGCGCCACACGGTTCTATGCTGATCCAAAGCTGGGTGCAGGCAGGCCGACTGTTGCTTCGATGGCGGCGCGACCAAGCGGTGCTCATGGGGTCTCTGCTCCTTCCCGTCTTTCTGCTGTTCATCTACAAGATCGTGCTGGGCGAGCAGGTGCAGAAGGTCACGGGTGTGGACAGCGTTTACGGGATCGTCCCCATGTGCGCGGTGATCTCCGGGCTGTTCGGATCCCTGGGCAACTCGGTCGGCATCACCATGGACCGGGAGTCGCGCCTACTCAGCCGGATGTGGGTGCTGCCGATTCACCGAGCCAGCGCGATCACCGGCTGGATCATCGCCGAGGTGGTGCGGACGTTCATCGGTACCGTCTTGATCACCGCCCTTGGGCTGGCAATGGGGCTGCGCTTCCTCCAAGGTTGGCCTGCGGCAGTGCTTTTCCTGTTTGTTCCGTCGATCGTGGTGACCGGGTTCACCGCTCTGGTGATGGCGATGGCTATCCGCAAGAATGGCCGCACCGCGATGACCTGGCTGCTGAGCGCCACTTTCGCGCTAACGTTTGTCAATCCCGGCGCCACTCCCATCAAGCTGTTTCCGGACTGGGCTCAACCATTGATCCGCATGCAACCGATTTCGCCGCCCATCGAAACGATGCGGTCCCTCGCTCACGGTGGCCCCATCGTGTGGCCATTGACGATAACGCTTGCGTGGGCCGTCATACTACTCGCGGTGTTTATGCCGGTAGCCTTGCGCGGCTATCGGCTGGCCGCCGAGGCCAGCGCGTAGTAGAGCGAGCTTCAGAGCGACATGGCTGAGGCGCTCAAGACCCGGGAGTAGCCGACGGAGCTGTCGAAAGGGATACCAATGAAAGCCGTTTTGTTGGCTGGCGGGTTTGGTACTCGCCTCAGCGAAGAAACCACGATCCGTCCCAAACCCATGGTGGAGATCGGCGGACGGCCAATCCTATGGCACATCATGAAGCTCTACTCCCACCACGGTATCCACGATTTTGTTGTGTGTTGCGGTTACAAGGGGTACGTAATTAAAGAATATTTTGCCAATTATTTCCTCCACATGTCGGACGTCACATTTGATATGTCCGCTAACAAGATGGAAGTCCACCGGCACCATGCGGAACCCTGGCGCGTGACGCTGGTGGATACGGGTGAGAACACACTGACGGGCGGGCGCCTCAAGCGAGTGGAAGCCTACATCCGGGATGATGAAGCGTTTTGCTTTACCTATGGTGACGGGCTGAGCGATGTGAACATCGGCGCGAGCATCGAATTCCATCGCCAACACGGCCGCCACGCCACGGTTACCGCGGTGCTCCCGCCGGGACGCTATGGGGCCCTGGAGTGCGCTGGCGAACAAGTTACGGGGTTCGTCGAGAAGCCGCGAGGCGATGGCGGTCTTATCAACGGCGGGTTTTTCGTCCTGTCGCCTTCAGTGCTCGATTACATTGAGGGCGACCAGACCTCATGGGAAGGCCCACCCTTGGCTCGTCTCGCTGCCGATGGCGAAATGATGGCGTTCGAGCATTCCGGCTTTTGGCATCCCATGGACACGCTGCGGGACAAGAACATGCTCGAAGAACTCTGGAGTGGCGGCAAAGCGCCGTGGAAATGCTGGAATTGAACGCTTTCGGATCGGCGTATCGAGGTCGCCGGGTGTTGGTCACCGGACATACCGGCTTCAAAGGCAGCTGGTTGTGTCTGTGGCTGCAATCGCTGGGCGCCGAAGTCACCGGTATCGCACTGGATCCGACGTCTGAGCCCAGTCATTGGAACCTGCTGCAACTAGCGATCCAGGATCACCGCATCGACATCCGCGACGAAGCGGAAGTCCGTCGGGTATTCGACACCGCAAAGCCTGAGATCGTATTCCATTTGGCAGCACAGCCTTTGGTCCGTCGCTCCTACCGCGAGCCGATCACCACCTGGGCCACCAACGTGATGGGCACCGCACATGTGCTCGAGGCCGTCCGTCACGCACCGGACGTACGTGCCATCGTCGTCGTCACGACCGACAAGTGCTACGAAAATCGCGAATGGCCCTGGGCATACCGAGAACGAGACCGCCTGGGGGGCCACGATCCCTACAGTGCGTCAAAGGCCGGCGCCGAATTGGTGGCCGGGAGCTTTCGGACCGCGTTTCTGCAACAGCCGTCGGCTCCGCTGCTCGCAACGGCCAGGGGCGGCAACGTAATTGGCGGCGGTGACTGGTCAGAGGACCGACTGATACCAGACCTGGTGCGCTCGGTCGCCGCCGGCGAGCCGCTCGTTATTCGCTCGCCGCACGCCACCCGACCCTGGCAGCACGTATTGGATTGCCTCAGCGGTTACCTGTTGCTGGGTCAGCGACTGCTGGCGGGTGACGCGGCCTGCGCCGACGCGTGGAACTTTGGGCCGGACGGCGAAGGAAATCGGACCGTCGAGCAGGTGCTCCACGATCTTGCGCACACCTGGCCGCAGCTGCGCTGGCAAGTGACATCTGATCCCCAGCCGCACGAGGCGCGCCTATTGCAATTGGACAGCGCCAAGGCGCGGATGCAGTTGGGATGGCGTCCAGTATGGAAGCTGGACCAGGCGATCCACCACACGGCCAACTGGTATCGGCTCCTGATGGAATCGGGTGCACTCCCGAGCGCTGGAGAACTGGCGGCCTATGTCGCCGATGCGGCCAGCGCGGGATTGGGCTGGGCGACAACATGAAGATCCTTGAAACGCCGCTAGACGGCCTCAAGATTGTGCAGTCGGTGCCGCATCGGGATGCCCGAGGGGCCTTCACCCGCCTCTTCTGCGCCGAGGAACTAGAGCCGGTCCTAGGCGAGCGTCAGATCGTGCAGATCAATCACTCCCGGACCAGCAGCGTCGGCGCCGTGCGCGGCATGCATTTCCAGCACCCACCGCACGCGGAGATGAAGATGATCCGCTGCCTTCGCGGGCGGGTCGTGGACGTCGCGGTCGACGTGCGCGCCGGATCCGCAACGTTCTTGCAGTGGCATGCCCAGGAGCTAGCCCAAGACGACGCGCAAATGCTAGTCCTCCCTGAGGGTTTCGCCCACGGCTTCCAGGTTTTGGAGCCCCACAGCGAGTTGCTGTACCTGCACACCGCGTTCTATAACCCTTCATCCGAGGGCGGGCTACGGCACGACGATCCGCGTCTCGCCATTACCTGGCCATTGCCGCCGCAAGACCTTTCACCCCGTGACCTTTCCCACCCGCTATTGGGTGCCGATTTCACCGGAGTCGCGTTATGAAATGCCGACACTGCGGCATGGCGTTGGAACACAGCTTTGTGGACCTGGGCTTTGCACCCCCCTCGAACGCCTACGTCTACGCCGAGGAGCTGTCCAACCCGGAGGTGCACTACCCGCTGCGGGTGAAGGTGTGTCACCGGTGCTGGTTGGTGCAAACCGAGGACTACGCCCAAGCTGAGGAATTGTTCAGCGCCGACTACGCCTACTTCTCCAGCACTTCGAGCAGTTGGCTCGATCACGCCGCCGGCTACGCGCGCATGATCACCGACCGGCTGCAACTTGGGCCCGAGAGTTTCGTCATCGAGGTCGCCTCTAACGACGGCTATCTTCTGAAAAACTTTGTGGCAGCGGAGATTCCCTGCCTGGGCATCGAGCCGACGGCAAGCACGGCCGCGGCAGCTGAAACGCTGGGCATCCCAGTCATGCGGGAATTCTTCGGTGAAGCCCTAGGTCGCCGGTTGGCAGATGAAGGACGGTCGGCGGACCTGATCGCCGGCAACAATGTGTACGCCCACGTGCCCGATATCAACGACTTCACCCGGGGATTGGCTGCCGCGCTCAAGCCAGAAGGCACTGTCACACTTGAATTTCCGCACCTTGTCCCGTTGATCAACCAGACCCAGTTCGACACGATCTACCACGAGCATTTCTCCTATCTGTCACTCACCGCGGTGGCCAGCATCTTCGCCGAAGCCGGCCTGCGCGTGTGGGACGTCGAGGAATTGCCGACCCACGGCCATAGCCTGCGGGTGTACGGGTGCCACACCGAGGCTGCGATCGTCACAACGAAGCGGGTCGCGGCGCTGCTCGCGCGCGAGGACGAGTTCGGCGTGACTCGGCTGGAGACCTACACCGAGTTCCAGAAGCGAACCGACCGGGTGAAGGACGATCTGGTGGCCTTCCTGATCGAACAGAAGCGTGCCGGCCGACGAGTGGCGGCCTACGGAGCGGCCGCCAAAGGCAACACCTTGCTGAACTACGCCGGTATCAGACCCGACTTGTTGCCCTACGTCTGTGATGCCGCACCGTCCAAGCAAGGGAAATTCCTGCCGGGAAGCCATATTCCGATCCGCTCGCCCGAGGCGCTGTGGGAAAATTCGCCAGACTACGTGGTGATCCTGCCCAGGAACATCGCTCAAGAAGTGCGGACGCAGCTGAAAGATCTTGTCAAAGGAGGCGCGGTTTTCGTGATAGCGGTTCCCGAATTGAGCTTCCTGTGAAGCCCCGTATCGCCTACACCAAGCCATCGATCACCGAACTCGAGGTTCGCTACGCCACCGATGCCGCGGCCAACGGCTGGGGCGAGCAGTGCTACGCATACATCGGACGCTTCGAGAACTCGTACAAGGAGCATCTCGGCGTCAAGCACGCGATCGCCACGTCGAGTTGCACGGGCGCACTGCACATGGGCATGGCTGCGCTCGGAATCGGGCCCGGTGACGAGGTCATCATGGCCGACACCAACTGGATCGCCTCGGCGGCGCCGATCGTCCACCTGGGGGCCAAGCCCATCTTCGTTGATATCCTGCCCGAAAGTTGGTGCGTCGACCCGGAATTGGCCGAAGCCGCGATCACACCGCGCACCAAAGCCATTCTCGCGGTGCATTTGTACGGAAACCTCTGTGAGATGGATCGCCTCTTGGCTATCGGAGAGAAGCACGATATCCCGGTCATCGAGGATGCGGCCGAAGCCATCGGTTCGATCTACCACGGCAAGCGCGCCGGTTCGATGGGCTGCTTTGGAACCTTTTCGTTTCACGGCACCAAGACGGTCACCACCGGTGAGGGCGGTATGTTCGTCACCGACGACGACGACCTATACGAACATGTCCTTACGCTGAGCAACCACGGCCGCGCGCGAAGCCAGACTAAGCAGTTCTGGCCGGACATGGTGGGCTTCAAGTACAAGATCTCGAATATCCAGGCGGCCATTGGTTGTGGGCAGATGGAACGCATCGAAGCCTTGACGTCGCGGAAGCGAGAAATCTTCCAGGCTTACAACGACGGGCTGGCCGGCGTCGAAGGCATATCGATGAACCCCGAGCCGGCGGGGACGCAAAACGGATTCTGGATGCCGACCGTCGTTTTCGACGAAGCGACGGGCATCACCGCAGCGGATCTGACCGCGGCCTTTGCCGCGGAGAACATCGATGCCCGGGTTTTCTTCCATCCGTTGTCGGTGATCCCACCATTCGCAGGATCGTCGGGAGGGAAGTGGTCCGGCGATATCCCAAACCGCGCCATCAACATTCCCAGTTTCCACGACATCACCGATGAGGAGCAGCGCCGAGTTATCGGCGTAATTAGGGAGATTCGCGGTGCATGAGAGCGCGTCCCGGCGATCGGAATCGATAGCCTGCGGGGTGACGTCCAGCAGGTCTACGTAACCTTGTCGATGGTAACCCTGGCCTCGTAAACGTCCTCGCCGTCGATGAAGCGGCAAGCAGGATGCGGAGGGAAGGTGCGGGCACGCAGGCGGTTCAGCACTTCTCTGGCCGTCGTCGGTGCATCGAGGTCGATGACGCTGGCCGGCTCGAGTTGCTTGCGATAGTGCAGGCTGCCGACGTCCGATTGCGAAATCCGGGGGATTTCGCCGTGCACGATCGTCGGAAGGGCTTCTTCAAAAAGCTCGACCATTTCGGTGAGGGCCTTCTGATATAGCGTTCCTCCCGTGTCAGACCAGGACACAGGTATTTCCTTCTGAAAGGCGATTTCGCCGGCATCGATCGCGGCATTTACGTGATGAAGTGTCACCCCAAAGGGTGCGCTTTCGACAATTGCCCAAAAATTAGGATCTTTTCCGCGGCAGTACGGGAGCAGACTTGGATGAGTGTTGAGAATGACTGGCGCCGCACCTAGGATCCTCTCTTTGAGCAAATACGGCCACCAAGCCAGGATGATGATGTCGAGCCGCCTTGACAGCAGCCAGTCCGCCCTCTCCGATTCGTCCTGTTCCTGCCAAAGTTTCGCTTCGCATCCCTCGGGAACGTCGAACTCACCGGGAATCGCCTCTTTGTCGGTTATCAACGCAACAACGCTTTCCGGCGCATAAGCGACTAATTTCTCGAGGATCGAATAGCCGACCTGCCCATCCGCAAAGATACCGATGCGCTTCGTTGCCACATCGCTCGATCGGTCGCTGCTCTCCATCTTCGTTGTCGATCAGACCGGTTTCTTTGCCACTTGGTGCGGAACGTCCGGGACGCGCTTCACGTCGTCCTCCGTCATCTCGTGTTAGCTCGGCACGATCTTTGCGTCGTCCTGAGATCGTAGCTAACGTCGTTCGCGCGGAGGGGCCCGCACGCCGGCAGCGATCGGGCCGGCAAAAAAGGACAGGCGCGCATCGATCTTCTCAGCGCTGACGGTTTCCTGCAATCGATCACGCATCACCCATAGACTCCTGGATCGCGATGTGACGCGTCGATCCGTTCTTGCGCAACACTCACCCGCACCTGGCTCGCATCTCGTACTTCGGGCCAGTTTTCGGGCCGGCACGGCTTCCCTGGCCCGGTCTCGGCTAGAGCGCAAGGATTAATGTCGCATTGTCGCCAACGAGTTGAACAGCGACGAAGATCGTGGTCCGTCCCTTGGCGCGACTTCCGGGTGCGGACACTGCCGGCTCGAATCGCCAGCGTCTCGGGTAGGAAGACACTGAAAATCGACACAAGTATCATCCTCACCGGCGGGCTCGGCTCTCGACCCAGCTTGAGCTGAGGCCCTCTAAACCACCTTAGGAGCGGGAACGTGGCCGAACACACTCAGACAGAACATCAGCGGAGCGTGGTCGAGAATGTGGAGGCTCTCGCCAAAGACCAAGAAATCGCTCGCCTAACGTCCGAATGGACCGATCGAAGCCTCACGCGCCGCTACTCGTACAACTTCGAGTGGCTCGGCCGGCCTATCATCCAATACCCGCAGGACATGGTCTGTCTACAGGAGTTGATTTGGAACGTTAAGCCTCGTGTGATCGTCGAGACAGGAATCGCGCATGGAGGTTCTTTGATCCTCAGCGCTTCCATGCTCGCGCTGCTCGACGTGTGTGACGCGATCACCGATAACGCATCTCTTGACGTGCGTGCTTCCAGCCGGCAGGTCATCGGCGTCGATATCGAGATACGGCCTCACAATCGGGCTGCGATAGAAGCCCACCCCATGTGCCAATACATTTCGATGATTGAAGGATCCAGCATCGAGCCAGACATAATTCAACAGGTTCACGATCTGGCGCGCTGCGATGGTCCAGTGCTCGTCTGTCTCGACAGCAACCATACGCATGAGCACGTCCTCGCGGAATTGTCGGCCTATGCACCTCTAGTGACGCCGGATAGCTATTGCGTAGTTTTCGATACCATCATCGAGGACTTGAGCGCGGACAAGTTCCCCGACCGGCCGTGGGGCCCTGGCAACAACCCGAAGACGGCAGTCTGGGAATTTCTCAAGTCGCATTCCGAGTTCGAGATTGACCGCAAAATCCCGCAAAGGTTACAGGTAACCATGGCACCGGACGGGTATCTGCGCCGCTTGCACTAACGCCGCCAAGGGAATTGGGACTAGTCTTGATTTGACCTCCCACGGAGGCTTCACAGACGGGCCTTGCGCGGGAGATCGCCACAGCTCCCAGGTAGCTCGCGGAAGTCCGCGTCCCAGCCCCATGACGTCACACATGGCGGAGTCGTTGGTTTCGTAACCACTCCACACGGTCCCAGATCTCGACAGGTTTGCGGCAGACGTATGGGCCAACGTCGAAACGCGTGCGAGAGGAGGCGCTCCGGCGGCGCCGGTACCGGCCGAGGCAGAGCACCTTCTGCTGGCGCTCAGTCTGGCGCCCGAGGTTCGGAAACTGGGCCTCGACCACGAGGACCTTGAGGCGCTTACTGCTGAGGTTTGGCACCGGCAACTCGCGGCCGGGCGTTTAGATGGCCGGGACGCGCAGGAGAAGATGCTCGCCCTCGACTGCACGTCGGCACTATTTGATACTGCGCAACATTCCGTTGCCCATCAGCCTGGGCGCCGAGCGGCCTTGTACCGCAACAACGCGCTGAATGCTTTCCCATAGGCCCCGTGCCAGTTGAGTATCACGAGCCGAAACAATAGTGACACCCTGTCGGTCAGAGGGAAAGACTTGGCCAATTTGAGCGCATAGGCCGAGAAAGTGAAGAACGGCAGTACAGCTTCGATGCGACCATTACTGAAAACACGCCATGCGTCTGGGCGGCTACTCGCTCCCGCCGCACCGAGTTCCAACCAGCCGTCATCGGTTCGATTTATATTTCCACGCGAGGCAAGGAACAGATCGATCGCCCAATCTGCCGCCCAGAATGACTGACCAACGACATCACATTGGCGCAGGATTGCGGTCCGAACCACGGAATAGTACACAGCGTGAGATTGCCAGCAATGGTCCAAAAAGCCCGCAAAGCGTTCGCCAGGAGTGCCGACAAGCGAGAAGGTGACATTGTCCGCTTCAGCCTGGCCCTCGAACCTGTTCGGGCAGGTTGACGCTACATAGTCGACATTTTCATCCAGGAAGTTGACATTCAATTCCAAGAAATTGCTTGACCGCGTATCGTCTGCTGCAAGCCAGTGAAAATATTCACCGGCTGCTTTATCCAAAACGAATTTAAAATTGGCAGCGGCGCCGATATTACTTTCCTGGCAAAAGTATTTTATTCGCGGATTGGCTGCAGCCATTTCTCGACAGATTTGAGCTGTATTATCCGTGGACGCATTGTCAGAGATGATCACCTCGTAGTCACGGAACGACTGAGAATTTATAGATCTGAGAGCCTGCTCAAGAGACGCCTCGCCATTGTACACGGGAATGCCGATACTTATTCGAATTTTGCCATTCACGTTGATATCTTTCTGCGCAGGAACCCGCGTGGCGCTACCGAGATTATCAGTTTGTTTTCCATGGAGTCATCGATCTCGAACTCCGAATGGGTCTCAAGGTACTTCCAAACGACGGTTTTCGGGTTGTCACCGTGTCCCCAGGGAAATCCGGATGGGCACCAACCGGCAGGTCTTCGACAATCGTCGCCGCAATATCCTGCGGGCGTCCAAGCGCGGCAAAATGGTATAAGTATCGAGCACTAGTGGACGCGGAAATCCATTGAGGAGAAAGGAGAGTAAGCTCTTGGAGTTTTCCCTGTTCGGCGAATTCCTCGGAACATTCAGCGACAACTCTTTCGTGCCCCTTCAAGGGCGCTTTCCTATCTCAATTCGCACTTCGTACTCTTCTCCCTGTCCCAAAACCAGCATCCTCGAACGGCTCAGCATAACTTCGCCGCACAAACGCCTGCGCCGCCATGTGGATCACCAGAGCCGGGTTGTGCGATGCGCAATGACTCCACAAGTTTAACGGTTCTTCCGAAATGAGAGTGTGTAGTTGGGCGGTTGATCACGGCGGTTGCGTGTCGCTGAGTTGAGGTGGGGCCTCGGTGGGTGACGATTCGGGTTCCTACACTCGACCACAACAACACCGACAAACAGAGACCCGGCTGACCGCCCTGTTCTCCATCGATGCCCATGCCGAGGTCGAGGCCACCTGGACGATGTATCAGCGCACCGTTGCCGCCTATCGGCACCCCGACGGCAAGACCGGCCGCACCATGATGGCCGCGCTGATCACCACGCTGAGCGCCGGCGTCCCCAGGCCTCTGCAGGAAGTCATCACGTTCGGGCGGACGCTGAAAGGGCGTGCCGCTGACATCCTGGCCTACCTCGACCGGCCCGGGCACTTCCAACGGGCCGACCGTAGCAATCAACAGCCGCCTCGAACACCTCCGCGGCTCAGCCCTCGGCTTTCGCAATCTCACCAACTACATCGCCAGATCCCTACTGGAAACCGGCAGATTCAGACCCCGACTACACCCCCGATTGTGAAGAGCCGTCAAACCCCTGCGCTCAGCCACCATCGACATCAACGGTGTGATCGCCACCTACCCACCGGCAATCGCCCCGAGGTCGAGGCGATCCTCAACGCCCTGAAAACCGGAAACTTAAGGCACTAAACCGAATGACCCAACTCGGGAAGCCAGCGGTTAAGCGTTCGGGTCCACGATTGCCGCTCGACGAAGGAAGAGAATGGCAACAAGCATGCGCTACTGCTGTGCTCGCGCCTTCGATGCGGCTCTGGACCTGATCAGCAAGGCGCGCGACGCCAGTCGACGGTTCTCCTTCTTTCGGAAGAACGACAGCATCCGGCTGCAAGTCTCCCAGGCGGCTACCCAGAAATACATTGGCAGCCGCTTTCTGAACTCCCTATCGGTGCTCTGCCTCATACTGAGCCCGGTCATGTCGTTGTATTCCGCTATGACGGTGTCCATGTATCGGGTCACCAGCGCCGGGTTGGAGAAGCAGCGGATATTGAAATCCCAATCAGCCCAGATCGGATAGCGCAAGTTGTAGGGGCCGATGCCGTCAAAGAGCTTCCGGCGGTAAAAGATTGACTGATGGCACAGGTTCGTCTCAAACAGCAGACGATCGAGATCGAAGGCGCCGGCATGGCGGGCCCCGGTTGAGCGCATGACGACATCGCCATAGACCAGGTCGCTGGGCTCATGGCTACGAATGAAGTCGGCCGCGAACCCCAGAGTGCCCGGCTCAAGCAGAGTGTCGTCGGATCCCAGGAAGAGCAGCCATGCCCCGGTCGCCATGGCGACGCCGCGATTCATGGCATCGTAGGGGCCCTGGTCCGGGCCACTGTGGACGACCAGACGTTCACCGAGGGCTGTGCCAAAACTGTTCGCGATGTCGAGGGTTCCATCTGTGGAAGCACCGTCGACGAGTACCAGTTCATAGTCGGTGTACGTCTGGCAAGTGATGCTTTCAATGCAGGCCTGCAGAGTCGCGGCCGAGTTAAATGTGGGGACGATGATCGAAAACATCGGCGCAGTCATGACGCTACTTCACGGCTTTCCACTGGGCGTGGGTCCGGGCGTTAGGCACTTCATATGAATTCGACTCAGACGGCAAAAACGGGCGGCCCGCGCGATCAAACGAACCTGATCCAGCAATTGCATCGCATAACACTAACATGCGAATGCTCGCGAAGAATGCCCTTGGGGAACTGACGATCCAGGTATACGTCTCGTACGCGCTCTATTGCCGCGCGGCCGCCACGTTCGCCCGATACCACGCTACCGTTGCCTCAATACCCTCGCGCAGTGGGGTTTTGGACTGCCAGCCCATGCCCCGCAACGTTGAGATATCCAGCAGCTTACGTGGTGTCCCGTCCGGTTTCGTTGAGTCCCAATCCGTTTCGCCGGTATAGCCAACCGCGGCGGCGACCATATCCGCGATCTCACTGATGCTGTGGTCGACACCGGTACCCACGTTGACGTGATCCGGGCCGTCAAAATATTCGAGAAGGTACAGGCATGCACTGGCTAAGTCATCGACGTGCAGCAGCTCTCGCCGTGGGTTCCCGGTGCCCCAGTTCGTCACGCTTGGGGCTCCGGTCGCCTTCGCCTCCTCGTATCTGCGGATGAGGGCCGGCAGCAGGTGCGAACCCGAAGGGGAAAAATTGTCGTCAGGTCCGTAGAGATTGGTTGGCATCGCCGAAATCCATGCTAGGCCGTGTTGACGCCTAACTGCCTGCACCTGAAGGATTCCGGCGATCTTCGCGATTGCGTAGGAGTCGTTTGTCGGCTCTAACGAACCGGTGAGCAGTGCGCTCTCCGGGATGGGCTGCGGAGCGAATTTCGGGTAGATACACGAGGAGCCGAGGAACAGCAACCGTGGCACCCTCGCGGCCACCGCAGCATCAAGCAGGTTGACCTGGATCTGTAAGTTCTCGGACAGGAAATCGGCGGGATAGGTGTTATTCGCCATGATGCCGCCGACCCTGGCCGCGGCGTCGATGACGACCTGCGGCCTCGCCCCGACAACAAAATCAAATGTCGCGGCCCGGTCCATCAGGTTGAGTTCATTATGCGACCGCACAAGAAGATTGGTGAACCCTTCGGCCTGAAACCTGCGCACCAGGGCGGATCCGACCAACCCCCGGTGCCCCGCGATGTATACCGGCGACGTGCGGTCAAGGATGCCGATTGCAGAGTTCATACCTCGAGTCATTTCCAGCCGGCGAGGACCGGCTTATCGATCCATGGTTTTCCGTCACATTCCAACGCTTCGATGTCCGCGTCCACCATGATCCGCGCCAATTCACCGCTGTGCACGGAAGCCTTCCACCCGAGCGATTCGGCGGCGTTGGTGGCATCACCGATCAGCGAATCCACTTCGGTGGGCCGCAGATAGCGGTCGTCAAATTTCACATACTTCTGCCAGTCGAGGCCGGCATGGTCGAAAGCGGTCTGAGCGAACTCGCGCACGGTGTAACCGCGCCCGGTCGCCAGGACGAAGTCTTGGGGGTCGGCCGCCTGCAGCATCCGCCACATCCCCTCAACATATTCGGGCGCATAACCCCAGTCGCGAACGGCATCGAGATTGCCGAGGTAGACGTCTGACTGGATGCCGGCTTTAATGCGTGCAACTGCTCGCGTGATCTTCCGGGTAACGAATGTTTCACCGCGCCTAGGTGATTCATGATTGAACAGGATGCCATTCACCGCGAACAAGCCGTAGGCTTCGCGATAGTTGCGTGTGGCCCAGTAAGAGAAGACCTTTGCGGCACCGTATGGCGAACGCGGATAGAACGGCGTCTGCTCGTCCTGCGGCGGCGGAGACGCACCGAACATCTCCGACGAGGATGCCTGGTAAAAGCGGCAGTCGATTCGAGAAAGGCGAACGGCTTCGAGCAGTCGGATCGATCCCATGCCCGTGGTATCGCCGGTGTGTACCGGTTCGTCAAAGCTGACACGCACGTGCGACTGCGCAGCAAGGTTGTAAACCTCGTCGGGGTCGATGGTGCTCAGCAAAGTCACCAAGCGGGTGCCGTCGGTGAGGTCGCCGTAGTGCAAGAGCAGT
>NZ_LZLL01000489.1:0-6308 GCF_001669335.1 Mycobacterium sp. 1245852.3
GGCCAAGGCGGAAGCGCTGAAGTGCGCCAAGGGTTTTCGCTACTACGCCGAAAACGCCGAGAAGCTGCTGGCCGACGAACCGGCCGACGCCAAGGCGGTGGGCGCGAAGAAGGCCTACACGCGCTATCAACCGCTCGGGGTGGTGCTGGCGGTGATGCCGTGGAACTTCCCGCTTTGGCAGGCCGTCCGGTTCGCCGCACCGGCGCTGATGGCCGGCAACGTCGGGATCCTCAAGCACGCGTCGAACGTGCCGCAGTCCGCGCTGTACCTCGCCGACGTCATCGCGCGCGGCGGCTTCCCCGAGGGGTGTTTCCAAACCCTGCTCGTCTCCTCCAGCGCGGTCGAGCGCATCCTGCGCGATCCGCGGGTGGCGGCGGCGACCCTGACCGGTAGCGAACCGGCCGGCCAGTCCGTGGCGGCCATCGCCGGCGACGAGATCAAGCCGACCGTGCTCGAGCTCGGCGGCAGCGACCCGTTCATCGTGATGCCGTCGGCGAACCTCGACGAGGCCGCCAAGACCGCGGTCACCGCCCGGGTGCAGAACAACGGCCAATCGTGCATCGCCGCAAAGCGGTTCATCGTGCACACCGACATCTACGACGCGTTCGTCGACAAGTTCACCGAGCAGATGGAGGCGCTGACCGTCGGCGACCCGACCGACCCGGACACCGACGTGGGCCCACTGGCGACCGAGTCGGGCCGCGACGAGATCGCCAAGCAGGTCGACGACGCCGCCGCGGCGGGCGCCAAAATCCGCCTCGGCGGCAAGCCCATCGACCGGCCGGGGTGGTACTACCCGCCGACCGTCGTCACCGACATCACCAAGGACATGGCCCTCTACACCGAGGAGGTGTTCGGCCCCGTCGCGTCGATGTACCGGGCCGCCGACATCGACGAAGCCATCGAGATCGCCAACGCCACCACCTTCGGCCTGGGATCCAACGCCTG
Organism: Mycobacterium sp. 1245852.3; assembly: GCF_001669335.1. NCBI lineage: Bacteria > Bacillati > Actinomycetota > Actinomycetes > Mycobacteriales > Mycobacteriaceae > Mycobacterium > Mycobacterium sp. 1245852.3. The sequence goes on from NZ_LZLL01000489.1 coordinate 949, forward strand.
GACCAACGACGAGGCCGAGCAGCAGCGCTTCATCGACGACATCGAGGCCGGCCAGGTCTTCATCAACGGGATGACGGTGTCCTACCCGGAGCTGGGATTCGGCGGCGTCAAGCGGTCGGGCTACGGCCGCGAGCTCGCGGGCCTGGGCATCCGCGCGTTCGTCAACGCCAAGACCGTGTGGGTCGGGGAACCCGAGAGCGGCTCCTCGTCGGGCGACGACAAGATCGAGTGAGCTCGGGCCGCCGCCGTCACACCCCAGCCAGCAGCTTCTCGTCCTCCTCGGCGAAGGTGTCCTCGAGCTGGACCGGCGAGTAGTCGAGGTCGATCTCGCTGAGCGGGCGCCCGCGCGCGCTGGAGATGGTGCCGAAGCGCCGCATCCCCTTATCGGAGGCGTAAGCCATGAACTCGTCCACCGACAGGCCGAAGGGCATCGGGTCGTAGAGGGCGAAGCCCTCCTCGATCAGGCGCAGGCCCAGCGGCACCAGCTCGTTCATCCGGGTCTCGAAGACGCCCCAGTTGGCGTCGTCGGCGGCCACGTGGCGCCGGCAGGTGAAGGTGCCCCAGGCCATGTGGCGTCGCTCGTCGTCGCCGATGCGACGCACCAGCTCCTGCATGCCGGGCAGGATGCCGCGCTCCACGCAGATCTTGTGCCAGCCGAAGTAGCCGGTCAGCGCCAGCATGCCTTCGACCATGTGGTTGTAGGTCACCGACGCGCGGACCTGGGCGGCCGGCGACGGATCGACCGTCAGCGCGTTCAGACAGTCCGGCAGTTCCTCATAGAAGATCGTGCGGTAGGTGGGCACGTCGTCGAGGTAGTAGTGCAGGTCCTCGGTGATGCCGACGGCGTCGAGCCACATGCGGAACACCTGGACGTGCTTGGCCTCCTCGAAGGCGAACTGCGTCAGATACATCTCGTCGCCGAGCCGGCCTTCGGCCCGCATCGCGGCCATGAACGGCTGGATGTCCTGGGTCACCGACTCCTCGCCGGCGATGAACTCGGCGCACAGCCGGGTCGCATAGCTGCGTTCGTCGTCGGTGAGCCGCTCCCAGTCCTCGCGATCGCGGGAGAAGTCGATGTCGGCCGGATTCCAGAATTTCGCGTTGCCACCCGCAAACAGCTTGAGCGGCAAGCTGTCCCAGTTGAGGCCGCCCTGTGCCATCGAGGCGATTCGGGTGCGATTCATGTGACCTCCTCAGATCGTTTGGGGGCTGGGCTGGTTGGCGCGGATTTCGGCGCGGTCGAGAACGCGGCGGCCAGCACCGCGACGAGCCTGCGCACGGCCAGCGCCGGCTGCTCCGGGGTGGGCTCGTCGAGCCCGAGAATCGGATCCAGGCCGCGCATGTAGGGAGCCAGCGCCAGGTGCGGAAAGATCAACAGCAGCAACGACAGCAGCGCGTCGGTGTCGGAATCCGCGCGTAGGTCGCCGCGCAGCTGCGCGTCGCGCACCAGCGGGCGCATCACTTCCAGGTAGTGCCGGTGGATGACGTTCTGCACGCTGACCCGGGCTTCGGTGTCGACTTCCAGGGTCGCCGCGGCGTGCAGCGCCCGTTCGTGCGGGTGGTCGGCGAAGTAGGCCACCCACGCGTCGAGCCAGTCGGTCAGGAAGTCGAAGAACGGCCGGCTCGGGTCGAGTTCGCGGATGCGGTCCTCCATGTAGGCCCGCACCCGCTGGCTTCCGATGTCGGCGATGAACGCATACAGGTCGCGCTTGTCCGCGAAGTACTGGAACAGGCTGCCCTTGGCGACCCCGGCGCGGCGCGCGATGACGTTCAGGCTGCCCCGGGAGAACCCGTGCGCCCCGAACTCCGCCTCCGCGGCTTCGATGATCGCGGCACGACGGGCGGGATCGACGCGCGCCCAGGTGACCGTTGGCAATGCAACCTCCTCACCTCAATGACCACTGGTCATATTACGGTGATCTGCGTCACAGTCAAGGGGTTCCGGCGGCCCAACGTGCAACCAACTTCACGCTCGCAGCCCAACGTGAAACTAACTTCCCCCCGAGCGCCCCGTTGGACGGGCGCCCGCACCCCTGAGCCCGGCTGGCCGGGCGCTCGACGAGCGACGCCGGCCCTACGGCCGCATCTGATACGCGCCGTTGATGGGCGCGATGTGCTCTTTCCAGAGCTGGTCGTAGCGCGACGGGTCGTGGGCGGGGCGACGGATCATCCGCATCGCGAAGCGGGCCTGCGCGTCCGTCGTCGCCGGCTTGTCGCCCAGCTCGACGGAGTACGCGTTGAAGTCGCGGACCAGCACGGCGAAGATCTCGTCGATCAGTCCCTCGTCGACGCCCGACAGCCCGGCCTCCTCCAGGATGAGCTGGGCGTAGGGCACGGTGGCGAACAACTGCCCGACGGCGAAGGCGAAGTCGATGTCTTTCTGCTGCGCGGCATCCGGCGTCGCGCCGGCCAGCATGTCGGCCAACACGTCGATCTGCGAGCGCAGCAGCGCGACGTTGGGCAGGTGCCCGAAGCGGTCGAACGGCGCGCGCCAATCGTGGAAGCGCACCTTGCCCAGCCCGCCGGTGGGGCCCTGGTTGAACAGGAAGGTGTCGTCGGCGGCGTCATCGCGACGCCCGATCAACGGCAAGTCGGCGTTCGGCGCAAACAGGAAATTGGGCATGAACTTGCCGAGCAGCCCGATGTTGATGTGGACGGTGCCTTCCAGCCTTGGGAGCAAACCGATTTCGCGGGTCATCGCCTCGAAGATGGTGTCCTTCTCCACGCCCTTGGCGGCGATGACGTCCCACAGCGCGGCGATGACGCGTTCGCCCTCGCTGGTGATCTTCGCCTTGGTGAGCGGGCTGTACAGCAGGTAGCGGCGGTCGGAGGCCGACGCGCTGCGCATGTAGTCGCAGGCGCGGGTGGCGACCATCCGCATCGCGACCAACCGCGCGTAGGCGTCGGTGAGCAGCCGCCGCACATGGGTGAAGTCGGTGACCACCGTCCCGTACAGGATGCGGTTGGAGGCGTGGGTGACCGCCTCGTACATCGCGTGGGTACACATCCCGACCGCGCCCCAGCCGAGGTTGTACTTGCAGACGTTGACGGTGTTGAGCGCCGCGTGGAACGCCTCGGGCCCGCGGTGCAGGATGTCGGCCTCGGTCACCGGGTAGTCGCGCAGCGCGTAGTTGGCGACGAAGTTCTGCGAGTTCACCACGTTCTTGATCAACCGGTAGCGCTCGTGCTGAGAGTCGGCGGCGAAGAACACGTACTCGTCGGTGTCGTCGAACTTGCCGAAGGTGGACACCATCCGGGCCACGTTGGCGTTGCCGATGTAGTACTTTTCGCCGTTGGCGACCCAACCCGCCTCGGAAGGCGTCAGGTTCATGTCGGTCTGGTAGACGTCCGCGCCGTGCGTCTGCTCCGACAAGCCGAACGCGAAGACCTCGCCGGCCTCGAGCAGCGCGGCGGCCTTGCGCTTGGCGTCGGAGTTGGCGCTCATCCAGATCGGCCCCAGGCCCAGGGCGGTGACCTGGAAGGGATACCAGTAGTTGAGCCCGTAGAAGCCGACGATCTCGGCGAACGCACTGATCCGGTAGGTGTCCCAGCGGCAATCATCGGCCCCATAGGCCGACGGTGTCAGCAGCGACGCGAAGATGCGCTCCCGGCCGACGTGCTCCAAAAAGTCCGAGTACCAGACCCGTTCGTGGTCGTCGGACTTCAGCCTGGCCTTGCCGCGGGATTCGAAGAAGTCCACCGTGGCGGCCATGATCTCCCCCGAGCGGCGGTCTGGGTACTGGCGTTGCAAGTGGTTGGGATTGAGCAACATGACGTGACTCCCAGCGGGTTCTCGACGAAGACGAGGGTGACGGTACTGCAATGGCGCGGCCCCCGGGGGTGCCTGGAATAAAACGACCCTGTTGGTCGGGTGTTAGTCGACCTAGCATCAGTGGCGTGTCAGAACTCAATACCGCTCGCGGGTCCATCGATACCGCTGCGCTAGGCGTCACCCTCATGCATGAGCACGTGTTCATCATGACCACCGAGATCGCGGAGAACTACCCCGAAGCGTGGGGCGACGAAGAACAGCGGGTGGCCGACGCCATCAAACGGCTCAACGAGCTCAAGGCCCGCGGGGTGGACACCATCGTCGATCTCACCGTGATCGGCCTGGGCCGTTACATCCCGCGCATCGCCCGGGTCGCGGCGGCCACCGAGCTGAATATCGTTGTGGCGACTGGGCTTTACACCTACAACGACGTGCCGATGTACTTTCACTACCTCGGCCCGGGCGCACTGGCGGGCGGGCCGGAGATCATGACCGACATGTTCGTCCGCGACATCGAGCAGGGCATCGCCGACACCGGCATCAAGGCCGGGATCCTCAAATGCGCCACCGACGAACCCGGCGTCACACCGGGCGTCGAGCGGGTGCTGCGCGCGGTCGCCCAGGCGCACAAGCGCACCGGCGTGCCGATCTCGACGCACACCCACGCGGGGCTGCGGCGCGGGCTCGAGCAGCAACGCATCTTCGAAGAGGAGGGCGTCGACCTGAGCCGGGTGGTGATCGGTCACTCCGGCGACAGCACCGACATCGGTTACCTCGAGGAGCTGATCGCCGCCGGCTCCTACCTCGGGATGGACCGCTTCGGCATCGACGCGTTCCTGCCCTTCGAGGATCGGGTGAACACGGTGGTGCGGATGTGCGAGCGCGGACACGCCGACAAGATGGTGCTCTCGCACGACGCCAACTGTTACTTCGATGCGATCCCGGAGGAGCTGGGGTCGCAGATGCTGCCGAACTGGCACTACCTGCACATCCACAACGACGTCATCCCGGCGCTCAAGGAGCGCGGCGTCACCGACGAGCAGCTGCAAACCATGCTGGTGGACAATCCGCGCCGCATCTTCGAGCGGCAGGGCGCTTATGAGTGAGCCGATCCCGCCGATCGGTTCCCAGATTTCGGCGCTGGCCGCACTGGCCCCCGACGAACCGGCGGTCACCTGCGACGGCACCACCCTGACCCGGGCCGAGCTCGACCGTTCGACGAATCGGTTGGCCCGCGCCTACGCGGAACTCGGGGTGGGCGTCGGCGACTACGTGACGATGGTGCTGCCGAATTCGGTCGAGTGGATCCAGGCCGCGGTGGCGTGCTGGAAGCTGGGCGCGGTGCCCCAGCCGTTGTCCGCCCGGTTGCCCGACGCGGAGCTGCAGGGACTGCTGGACTTGCGCCCACCCGCCCTGCTGGTCGGCCGCGAGCACCCTGGAATGGCAAGCGTGCCAGCCGGTTTCGAACCCGATCCGGCGTTGTCGGATGAGGCGCTGCCCGAGGCGGTGTCACCGGTGTGGAAGGCGATGGGATCCGGGGGCAGCACCGGGCGGCCCAAGCTGATCGAATCCGGCGGCGACAGCCGGA
>NZ_LZLL01000490.1:0-2709 GCF_001669335.1 Mycobacterium sp. 1245852.3
CATCGACGATCGCGCGATCGTCGCCCCAGCGCCGGCTCGGTTCCATGGCGGCGATGTTACGGGATGCGTTGTGCTGCTTTGTTATCTGACGCGAGCAGAATCCGGCCCAGCCTGAGCCGCTAACGAATCCTCCTGCAGCACAACGTGTCAGCGAGCCAGAAAGGGCCATCGATGGGGTACTCCGCGGCGGACGAGTCTTTCACCCACCAGCTGCCGACGACGTTCGACCAGGTGCACGACACCGATCCGACGTGGTCGGATCGGTGCTACTTCTTCGCCGCGTCGCCGGACGGCACCATGCTGTTGGCCAGCGGCTACGGCAACAACCCGAACACCGCCAGCGGGTTGGGTTACGTCAAGGTCAGCCTCGCCGACGGCCGGCACTGGGACCTGTTGTCCGGTCGGCCGGTATCAGGCGATGACCGCGCCGAGCTGCGCGCCGGGCCGATGCGCTGGACCTGCGTCGAGCCGCTGAAGAAGTGGCGATTGGACATCGAGCCCAACAACTCCGGAATCGAATGGGAACTCTATTACGAACCCACCGCCCCGATGTGGGAGTTGTTACCCATGAAAGTGCATGGCAAGAACGGCGAACTGCTCGCGGACATGTACCACATGAAAGAACCCGGCCGGTGGAGTGGTTGGGTGCAGATCGACGGGGAACGCATCAGCGTCGACGGCTTCCACGGCGGACGTGACCGCACCTTCGGGGTGCGGATCTCCGACAAGATCGACTTCTGGCTGTGGCTCGACGCCGGCTTCGGCGACCATGCCATCGAAGCGTGGATCATCGAATCCTCCGATGGCACGGTCAATTACGTCGACGGCGGCATCACGCATGCCGACGGGACCTTGTCGAAGCGATTCGTCAAGATCTCCCACGAGGTCGAATTCGACGGCGACCGCAAGCGGCCCACCCGCGCGGTGCTCGTCTTCACCGATGAGGACGGCGAGGCCCATCGGGTGATCGCCGAGGCGCCGCACCTCGAGGTCAACGCCTATTACGGGCTGCCGATGGCGCACTGCCAGTACGAGGACCTGGGCGGCGGCGCATACTTCATCCATTTCACTTGGGACAGCAGCGATCCCGAACAGCTGACCGAGACAGAGGGCAAGTCGATGGCCCTGGACCAGCTGATGCGGTTCGAAAGGGGTGGCGAGACCGGTTGGGGCATCTTCGAATTGCTGCTGGGCGGCCAGGGTTATCGCCGTTACCCCAACTGGGCGGCGATGGACATGTCCGCATTCACCCAGGACAAAACCCCGGTCGATCGACTGCCCGCGGATGACGCGGGGGTGCGCCAATGACGCTGGGCGAGGAGTTGCAACGGCGGCTCGGTGGCTGGCTGCGCACGCAGCTGCCGGACGCCGACGACGTCCGTCTCGAGGGCGTCGACCGGGTGAGCTTCGGGCACTCGGCCGAGATGATGACACTGCGCGTCGTCACCCGCACGGATGGGCGCGACGACCACCAGGACGTCGTGTTGCGGCTGCGCCCGCGGCCACCGGCGCTGTTGGAGCCCTACGACCTGGCGCGCCAGTTCCGGATTTTGCGAGCCCTGGCCGAAACCCCGGTCCGCGTGCCGCGAGCGCTGTGGCTCGAGCCCACCGGCGACATCCTCGGCAGGCCGTTCTTCGTCATGGAACGCGTCGACGGCGACGTCTACGAAATGGAGCCGCCGCCCGACGCCGACCGTGCTGTGGTGCGAATGTGTCAGAGCCTGGTCGAACAGCTGGCCGCCATCCACACGGTCGACCTGAGACGGACCGGGCTGGACACCCTCGACGACGGCTCGGACCATCTGGACCGCGAGCTCGCGCACTGGGCCGCGGAGATGAACCGGGTCAAGCGCGACCGCCTGCCCGCCCTGGAGCGGCTGCACGAGGCCCTGCTCGCCGCCAAGCCCGCGCCGTACCCCAAGGTCACACTGGTGCACGGGGACGCCAAACCGGGCAATTTCGCCTTCTCCGGCGGCGAGGTCAGCGCGGTCTTCGATTGGGAGATGACGACCGTCGGTGATCCGCTGACCGACATCGGGTGGCTCGAAATGCTGTGGATGCAGCCGGTCGGGATCACCAGCCACCCCGCGGCCCTTTCCATCGATGAGCTGCTCGCGCACTACGAGTCGGCCAGCGGCATCACGGTCACCGACCGGCCCTGGTATCGGGCGTTCAACGCGTTCAAGATGGCCGTCATCTGCCTCATCGGCGCGATGCTCGTGGAGGACGGGCACAGTGCGGACCAGAAACTCGTGCTGGCCGCTTACGGCACCTCGTTGCTGACCAGCGCCGGGCTCACCGAGCTAGGAATCGGCGAAGCCCTCGACGACGGTCCGGTGCTGCCGCGGGAAGAACGCATCCAGCAGGTGCTGGCGGGCTGATCAGGCGTTGACGTCGGTCCACGTCAACGTGACGCGGGTGCCCTGCGGCGTGGGCTCGATGACCACGGCGTCGGCGAGCACCTCCATCAGCGGAATGCCGCGGCCGCGTCGCTGCTGCTGGCGCTGCACCGGCACCTTCTGTCGCCAACGGCCGCGGTCGTCGACGGTCACCGCGAGGGTGTCGGCATTCGCGTCGTAGGCTGCCCGCACGTCGAGCGTGCCGCGCTCGGCGGCGTCGACGTAGGCGAATTCCGCGGCGTTGGCGATCGCCTCGTTCACCGCCAGCAGCAGATCGCTGAACCGGTCGTCGTCAAGGGAGAAGTACCGC
>NZ_LZLL01000491.1:0-5553 GCF_001669335.1 Mycobacterium sp. 1245852.3
ACGCGCGATGGTTGAGGTTGTCGACCACTTCCTGCAGCGTCTCGGGATGCCGCAGGAACGGCGTGATGATGCCGACCGGTAGCGGGGAGACGACGGTCGAGTTCTGATCCGCCCCCAACTCCAGCAGCGTCTGCACGTACCGCGGCTGCAGCGACGCCGGACTCTCGGACAGGGTCGGCGGCTTCGCGCAGTTCCTCGGACGCCTGCAGCTCCCCGCGGCCGTTGATGACCTTCGCGGGAATTTCGACGCCTTGATCTCCACGACGCGCACTTGCACACCCCAGATTCCGTTTCACCGGCCGAGCCATAGGGTCCAATGGCATCAATTCGAGGACCAATGCCTCTGGGGGAGCGGGGTTTACGGGCAATAACCTCGCGGGTGAACGGTGTAGAAATCACCTTCTTCCGCTCGATGAAGGAAGCCGCGATGAGCAACATGTATCAAGCTCCCGCAATTCTGGTAGGCGTTGACGGGTCCAGGGCGGCGATACAAGCGGCACTCTGGGCGATCGATGAGGCGGTCAGCCGCGACATCCCCCTGCGACTGGTCTATGTCATCGACCCGCACGATGCTTCGGGCGCGCGCGCCATCGATACCCGCTTCGCCGTCGCTCGTGCGGCGCTGGCCGACGCCCGTCGGGCCGTCGACGCCGTCGGCGAGCCGGTCAAGGTGGAAACCGATATCCTATGGGGCCGAACGGTTTCCAAGCTCCTCGAGGAATCGCGGTCGGCGGTCATGATCTGCATCGGACGGATCGGGCTCAACCATGCCCGCCACGGCGGACCCGCGGTTGCGGCGTGCCTGATCCGCTCGGCGCTGTGTCCGGTCGCCGTGATCCAAGGGTCGACTGCCGCGCAGGTCAGCGGCGTGGTGGTCGAAGCAGACAACGGCAAGGTGCTGCGGCACGCCTTCGACGAAGCGCGACTGCGTGCAACGCCGCTGCGGGCGCTGTCGGTGGCGCAGGGCTCCGACGCGGGTGACACCAGACCCGGAAAGCCTTCGGTGCAAGCGCATTTGGATCGCCGGCTGGCGCCGTGGATGCGGTTGTATCCCGACGTGCAGGCCGTGCCGGCGATCGTGGCCGGCGGTGTGGACCGGTACCTGCGTGCCCAGCACGAAGCGGCCCAGCTGGTGGTCGCGGACTCCTATCGGGCCGAGGAGTTGTGCCATGCGGGTCACTCGGTGCTCGCGATACGGTGCGGCAACCTGTAACTGGGGTCAGACCCACCCCTGTGATCTGAAACATACTGCCCCGCAGCGGTCGTCGCGGTCGCTGGCGCACACGAACGCGAAATTTTCCTCCCCGGGTGTCCCCGTCGCCGTCGAGGGACTTATGGCCCTGTCCCGCAGCCACCCCGCCGGACAAGATGGTGTTACCGTAAGTCGCAGATAGATTGAGGAGTCCCGTGAGCCAGCTGACGACGGTCGAGGCGGGTGCAGACCTGGTCGAGCGCGCCGATGTGGAGGCCCTACTGCGCCGTTTCTACGCGCGGGCGTTGGATGACGAGGTCCTGGCCGAGCCGTTTGCCGGGTTGCGGGCCACCGGGCTTGAGGCCCACGTTCCGACGATGTGCGACTTCTGGGAGACCGTGCTGTTCCGGGAAGGGCTCTATCGCGGCAGCGCGTTACAGGCGCACCGCGAGATCCACGCGCGTGCCCCGCTGTCGGATCGTCACTTCCGTCGCTGGCTCACGCTGTGGCACAACACCGTTGATGAGATGTATCGCGGTCCGGCCGCCGATCGGGCGAAGGTTCAGGCCGGGCGGATCGCCTGGGCCATGCACCGCCGACTCACCGGAGCGGAGGCGCCTGAGCTTCTCGTCACGCAACCGGCTCGTGACGGTCAGGCTCCGGACCGAACCGGAAATTGCGGCCGGTGACCTCGGTCGGGGTGATGCGCACGTAGTGCGGTTTGAGCGTCGCCGTCCACGGCAACAACTGCGCGCGCTCGGCGCGTTGAATGTCCGCGTCCGTCTTCAGCAAGCGCGCGCGGCCGCGCACGATGACGCTCCAGCCTTCGATGACGTTGTGATCGTCGACCTCGAAGACCACCGCGTGATTGGCCACCGCCGAGAACAGTTTGGTGCCCTCCGCGGTGCGGAACAGCACGGTGCGGTCCTGCGCGACGAAGTTGACGGGGAAGATCTCGGGCTCGCCGGCGAAATTGGTGACCAGCCGGCCCAGCGCGACACTGCCCAACAGCTTCCAGTTCTCGTCCTCGGAGAGCACGGTCACTGGTTGGTCGTTACCCACCCGCCCAACGCTACGGAGGATTGACGTCGTTGAGTAGAGCCCTTCGTACTCGGCGCCGCCGAGCACGAGCGCTCAGCCGTGGCTGACCCCCAGCAACTTGGCCAGACTCGGCAGCTTGACGCGGGGACGACCGTGCGGTTCGCCGGCCGCCCGCTCATGGGCGTCGATGAGGTCCCAGTGGGCCGAGGTGACCAGCTTGGGCTGGCGCGACGCCAGCCATTCGGCAAGTCGGTCGGCGTGGTCGTCCGGGAGATCCGCGAGATCGTCGGCGCCGGTCAGATCGGCGAGCAGCGTGTCCACGGTGTCCTGGGAGTCCTTCTTATTGGTGCCGATGACGCCGGTCGGTCCCCGCTTGATCCAGCCGACCACGTATTCATTGCGGCTGCCTTCGATCCGGCCGCCGCTGTTGGGGATCGTGGCGGTCTTGTCGTCGAAGGGAAGCCCCGGCGTGGGCACCCCGCGATAACCGACCGAGCGCACCACCAGCTGGACCGGTAGCTCCTCGCGCTCGCCGGTGTCTCTGGCGGAAACCCGGCCGTTGTCATCGGTGACCAGCTCGTTGCGGCCCAGCACGATCGCTTCGACCCGGTCCTTACCCTTGATCTCGATCGGGGAGGTCATGAAGCGCAGCACGATGCGGCGGTGTCCGGGGCGTGGCTCGCGCTTGGCGTAATCGCGCAGCACGTTGATGTTCTGCTTCGCCGTCTTGCCCACCGCCGCGGCGTCTTCGTCGCTCACGTTTTCGAGCTGGGCGGGGTCGACGATCACGTCGACGTTTTCCAGGTCGCCCAGCTCACGAAGCTCGAGGGTGGTGAACGCGGTCTGCAGCGGTCCGCGCCGACCGATGACCACCACCTCGTCGACGCCGCACGGTCGCAGCGACTCCAGCGCATGGTCGGCGATGTCGGTTTGTCCCAGCACGTCGGGGTCGGTGACCAGAATGCGTGCGACGTCGAGCGCGACGTTCCCGTTGCCGACGACCACGGCGCGGGCGCCCGAGAGGTCGGGCGTGGCTTCCTCGAAGTTCGGGTGCGCGTTGTACCAACCCACGAAATCGACGGCGGCGATGCTGCCCGGCAGGTCTTCGCCGGGGATGTTGAGCGCCTTGTCGGATTGCGCCCCGACCGCATAGACGACGGCGTCGTAGCGCTCGGCGAGCTCGTCGGCCTGCACGTGCTCGCCGACCGAGATGTTGCCGAAGAAGCGGAAGCGCGGATCCTGGGACGTCTTCTCGAATTGCTTGCTGATCGACTTGATCTTCGGGTGATCGGGCGCGACACCGGAGCGCACCAGCCCCCACGGGGTGGGCAGCATCTCCAGCATGTCGACCGCGATATCGATGTCGGCGGACCCGTCGGCCGCCTTGAGCAAGGAGGAGGCGGCGAAGAAACCCGACGGGCCGGAACCAACGATTGCAACGTGATAAGGACGCATACTCGACCTTCTATTCGTGCCCGGTTAGCGCCGGGGGCTCCCGGAAAGGCCGGCGCGCAGAGCGGGTCGCACATGATCGTGACTCGATGCTAAACGCATGACCGCTGGTCGTGGCCTGGACACTCGCTGCGAGCTCAGCCGCGTGGGAGGCCCCGGGTAACGTGGTCGGCTGTGGAACCCGACCGTCAAGCCGATATCGCCGCACTCGATGCCACCCTGACCACGGTGGAGCGGGTGCTCGATGTGGACGGTCTGCGCAAGCGCATCGAGAAGCTCGAGCACGAGGCCTCCGATCCCCAGTTGTGGGATGACCAAGCCCGGGCCCAGCGGGTGACCAGTGAGTTGTCCCACGCCCAGGGCGAGCTGCGCAGGGTCGAGGAGCTGCGCGGACGGCTGGACGATCTGCCGGTGCTCTACGAGCTGGCGGCCGAGGAGGGGGAAGGTGCGGCCGACGCGCTGGCGGAGGCCGACGCCGAGCTGAAAGCGCTGCGCGCAGACATCGAAGCCACCGAGGTGCGCACCCTGCTGTCGGGGGAGTACGACGAACGCGAGGCGCTGGTCACCATTCGTTCCGGCGCGGGCGGCGTGGACGCCGCCGACTGGGCCGAGATGCTGATGCGGATGTACATCCGGTGGGCCGAGCAGCACAAGTATCCCGTCGAGGTGTTCGACACGTCCTACGCCGAAGAGGCCGGCATCAAGAGCGCGACGTTCGCCGTGCACGCGCCGTTCGCCTACGGCACGCTGTCCGTGGAGCAGGGCACCCACCGGCTGGTGCGCATCAGCCCGTTTGACAACCAGAGCCGGCGCCAGACATCGTTCGCCGAAGTCGAGGTGCTCCCGGTGGTGGAGACCACCGACCACATCGACATTCCGGAAGGCGATGTGCGCGTTGACGTTTACCGCTCGAGCGGCCCGGGAGGCCAATCGGTGAACACCACCGACTCTGCGGTACGTTTAACCCATATCCCGACGGGTATCGTCGTGACTTGCCAGAACGAAAAGTCGCAGTTGCAGAACAAGATCTCGGCGATGCGAGTGCTTCAGGCAAAGTTGTTGGAACGCAAGCGATCCGAAGAACGCGCTGAACTAGACGCGTTAAAAGGCGAAGGTGGCAGCTCGTGGGGCAATCAGATGCGCTCCTACGTTCTGCAGCCCTATCAGATGGTCAAGGACCTGCGAACCGAGTACGAGGTTGGCAACCCTGCGGCCGTCCTGGATGGAGACATCGACGGATTCCTGGAAGCGGGAATCCGTTGGCGCAACCGAAAAGATGACGAATAACACAAGCATTCTCGCCGCATCGATGACGCACCGCTGGCACGACTTTTGGCGGGGCGAAGTCGGTGAATGGATCATCGCCAGGGGTCTGCGCATCGTCATGGTGCTGATCGCGGCAGTGTTGGCGGCCCGTTTCGTCAACTGGGTCGCACAGCAGGTGACCCGCCAGCTCAACTTGGGCTTCGTCGAAAGCGACGCGCTGGTGCGATCGGAGGCCTCGAAACACCGCCAGGCCGTGGCGTCGGTGATCTCGTGGGTGTCGGTCGTCATCATCGGCATCTGGGTCATGATGCAGCTCGCCGAGATACTGCAGTTCTCGATCGGGGGGCTGGTGGCGCCGGCCACCGTGGTCGGCGCCGCGCTGGGTTTCGGCGCGCAGCAGTTGGTCAGGGACCTGCTGTCCGGCTTCTTCATCCTGGTGGAGCGCCAGTACGGCTTCGGAGACCTGGTGACCATCACCGTCGTGTCCGCGACGGACGCGACCGGCACGGTTGAGAACGTGACGCTGCGGGTCACCCGGCTGCGCTCACCCGATGGCGAAGTGTTGACCATCCCCAATGGGCAGATCGTCAAGGTGGTCAACC
>NZ_LZLL01000492.1:0-41500 GCF_001669335.1 Mycobacterium sp. 1245852.3
CACCTGGCGCCGCGCCGGCCGCGGGCCCGGGCAGGCCGTTGACCGGGGCGGCGGGGACCGCCGGTTGAGCCGGCGCGCCCGACGCGTGGTCCCCGTAAGGACTTGGCGGGCAAGGGCGTCCGGCAACCCAAGCGCCGCCTGAAACCGCAGCAGGCCGACACCGGCCGCGACGTTCGGGAGCCGAAGCGATTCCGGAAAGCCAAGCAGGCCAAGGGCGCCGGGGCCGCGCAGCGGCCCGAGGCGGTGGCGGCGGGGCACTCGGCGCGGGAGCGCCGCACCCGTCAGATCGTGCAATTGACCAGCCGCGGCGGGTCGTTCGTCTTCCGGCACCGCGCGGGCAACGTGGTCATCCTGGTGCTGATGCTGGTGGCGGCCGCCCAGCTGTTCGTCCTGCAGGTGACCAACGCCCCGTCGCTGCGGGCCCAGGCCGCCGGCCAGCTCAAGGTCACCGATGTGGAAAAGGCGGTGCGCGGCAGCATCATCGACCGTCGCAAAGACCAGCTTGCCTTCACCATCGAATCGCGTGCGCTGACGTTTCAGCCGAAACGGATTCGTAAGCAGCTCGAGGAGGCCAAAGCCAAGAACTCGACCGCTCCCGATCCGCAGCAGCGGTTGCGCGACATCGCCAAGGAGGTCTCCAGCCGCCTGGGCAACAAGCCGGACTCGGCGACCGTGTTGAAGAAGCTGCAGACCGACGACAACTTCGTCTATCTGGCGCGCGCCGTCGATCCCGCTGTCGCCAGCGCGATCTCGGACAAGTACCCCGAGGTCGGTTCCGAGCGCCAGGATCTGCGCCAGTATCCGGGCGGATCGCTGGCGGCCAACATCGTCGGCGGCATCGACTGGGACGGGCACGGCCTGCTGGGGCTGGAAGAGGCCATGGATTCGGTGCTGTCGGGCACCGACGGCGCGGTCACCTATGACCGCGGATCCGACGGCGTGGTCATCCCCGGCAGCTACCGCAACCGGCACCGGGCGGTCAACGGCTCGATGGTCCAGCTGACCCTCGACGACGACATCCAGTTCTACGTCCAGCAGCAGGTCCAGCAGGCCAAGAATGTCTCTGGCGCGCACAATGTTTCGGCCGTCGTGCTGGACGCCAAGACCGGCGAAGTGCTGGCCATGGCCAACGACAACACGTTCGACCCCTCGCAGGACATCGGGCGCCAAGGCGACAAACAGCTGGGCAACCTGGCCGTGTCCTCGCCGTTCGAGCCCGGCTCGGTGAACAAGGTGATCACCGCCTCGTCGGTCATCGAGTACGGCCTGTCCAATCCCGATGAGGTGCTTCAGGTCCCCGGCACCCTCCAGATGGGCGGAGTGTCCATCCACGACGCATGGGACCACGGCGTGATGCCCTACACCACCACCGGTGTGTTCGGAAAGTCCTCCAACGTCGGCACTTTGATGCTCGCACAGCGCGTCGGCCCGGATCGCTTCTACGACATGGTCCGCAAATTCGGTCTGGGCCAGCGCACCAACGTGGGCCTGCCGGGTGAGAGCGCCGGGCTGGTGCCGCCGATCGACCAGTGGTCGGGCAGCACCTTCTCGAACCTGCCCATCGGCCAAGGTCTTTCGATGACGCTGCTGCAGATGACCGGCATGTACCAGGCGATCGCCAACGATGGATTGCGGATACCGCCGCGAATCATCAAGGCCACCATCGCCCCCGACGGCACCCGCACCGAGGAGCCGCGTCCGGACGGCGTGCGGGTGGTGTCGCCGCAGACGGCGCAGACCGTGCGCAACATGCTGCGCGCCGTCGTGCAAAAGGACCCGATGGGCTACCAGCAGGGCACCGGTTCCGCCGGCGCGGTGACGGGCTACCAGATGGCCGGCAAGACGGGTACCGCCCAGCAGATCAACCCGGCCTGCGGCTGCTACTTCGACAACGTCTACTGGATCACGTTCGCGGGGATGGCGACCGTCGACAATCCCCGGTACGTCATCGGCATCATGATGGACAACCCCGAGCGCAACGCCGACGGGACGCCGGGCCACTCGGCGGCCCCGCTGTTCCACAACATCGCCGGCTGGCTGATGCAGCGCGAGAACGTGCCGCTGTCGCCCGACCCCGGGCCGCCGCTGACGCTGCAGGCCACCTAGCCCTAGCGACCTCGCCAGGGCCGAGCCGGACCTTCCGTCGGCGCGCGCATCGCCTCGTGGCCGGTTGCGGCTAGGTAGGGTGTCATGGCCGATCATGAGGATCGCGCGGCGTCGGAGGGAGGTGTGAGAAGAAGTGGTGCTGCCCACTGGGTTACGCCCCAGCGCCGTCGCCGGCGTGCGGTTGCCCGCGCTCGCCGAGCAGGTGGGAGCGGTCCCGGCCGACGTCGCAGGTCAGGGCGCCGTCGTGCCCGACGTGGCGATCACCGGCGTGACGCTGCGCGCCCAGGACGTGCTGCCCGGTGACCTGTTCGCCGCGTTGCCCGGCCTGACCACGCACGGGGCCCGCTATGCCGCGGAGGCGATCGAACGCGGCGCGATCGCCGTGCTCACCGATGCCGCCGGGGTCGCGGAGATGAGCGCCGCCGGCGCCCCGCCCGTGCCGACGCTGGTGCACCCCGACCCCCGCGGCGTGCTCGGCGGCCTGGCCGCCACGGTGTACGGGAACCCGTCGCAGCGGCTGGCCGTTATCGGCATCACCGGCACCTCCGGCAAGACCACCACCACCTACCTGGTCGAATCCGGCCTGCGGGCCGCCGGGCGCAGGTGCGGGCTGATCGGCACCATCGGCATTCGCATCGACGGCGCCGACATCCCCAGCGCGCTGACCACCCCGGAGGCGCCCGCGCTGCAGGCGATGCTGGCGGCCATGGCCGAGCAGGGTGTCGACACCGTGGTCATGGAGGTCTCCAGCCACGCGCTGGCGCTGGGCCGGGTGGACGGAACCGGTTTCGCGGTAGGCGGTTTCACCAACCTGTCCCGCGATCACCTCGACTTTCACCCGACCATGGAAGACTACTTCAACACCAAAGCCCTGTTGTTCGAGCCGAATTCGCCGCTGCGGGCGCGCCGCGCGGTGGTGTGCGTCGACGACGAGGCCGGGCGGGCCATGGCGGATCGAGCCGGCGACGCCGTCACCGTCAGCGCCGAGGGCCGGCCGGCGAATTGGCGCGCCGTCGACGTCGCCCCGTTGGGCGCCGGGGGACAACAGTTCTCCGTCATCGACCCCGCCGGCGCGCGGCACCAGGTCGGGGTCCCGCTGCCCGGCCACTACAACATCGCCAATTGCCTTGTGGCGCTGGCCCTTCTGGATGCGGTCGGGGTGACGCCGGAGCAGGCGGCGCCGGGGCTGCGGCAGACCCGCGTGCCGGGGCGCATGGAACAGATCGACGCCGGCCAGGAGTTTTTGGCGCTGGTCGACTACGCCCACAAGCCAGGCGCTCTGCGCGCGGTGCTGAGCACGCTGGCGCGTCCGGGTCGCCGGGTGGCGGTGGTGTTCGGCGCCGGCGGCGAGCGCGACCCGGGCAAGCGGGCGCCGATGGGCGCGACGGCCGCCGAGCTGGCCGATCTGGTGGTCGTCACCGACGACAATCCGCGCGGCGAAGACCCGTCGGCGATTCGCCGGGAGATCCTGGCCGGGGTGACCGAAAGTGGCTGCGCGACAGAAGTTGTCGAGATCGCCGACCGGCGCGAGGCGATCCGGCACGCGGTCGGCTGGGCCAGGCCCGGCGACGTGGTGCTGATCGCCGGCAAGGGCCACGAAACCGGGCAGCGCGCCGGTGACGTGGTCCGCCCCTTCGACGACCGCGTCGAGTTGGCGCGGGCGTTGGAGGATCGCGCATGATCGACCTGACCGTCGCCCAGATCGCCGACATCGTCGGGGGCACCCTGTCCGACATCTCGCCCGAGGACGCCGCGCACCGCCACGTCACCGGGACGGTGGAGTTCGACTCGCGTGCCGTCGGGCCCGGCGGGCTGTTCCTGGCGCTGCCCGGCGCACGCTCGGACGGGCACGACCATGCGGCCTCGGCGGTGGCGGCCGGCGCGGTCGCGGTGCTGGCCGCGCGGCCGGTCGGGGTCCCCGCCATCGTCGTCGCACCCGCGGGGGTTTCGGGATCGCGGGCCGGGGTCCTCGAGCACGACCCGGACGGCTCGGGTGCCGCGGTGCTGGCCGCGCTGGCCAGGCTGGCCAAGGCGGTGGCCGCCGAACTGGTGGCGGGCGGGCTGACGATCGTCGGCATCACCGGGTCGTCGGGAAAGACCTCGACCAAGGACCTGGTGGCCGCCGTGCTGGCGCCGCTGGGTCAGGTGGTGGCCCCGCCCGGGTCCTTCAACAACGAGCTGGGCCACCCCTGGACGGTGCTGCGCGCGACGTCCGACACCGACTATTTGGTTCTCGAGATGTCGGCCCGCCACCCCGGTAACATCGCCGCGCTGGCCGACATCGCCACGCCCTCCATCGGCGTCGTGCTCAACGTCGGCACCGCTCACCTCGGCGAGTTCGGCTCGCGCGAGGCCATTGCCCAAACGAAATCCGAACTGCCACAATCTGTTCCAGCTTCCGGCGTGGTGATCCTGAACGCCGACGATCCGGCCGTGGCGGCCATGGCCGACGTGACCGCGGCCCGGGTGGTCCGGGTCAGCCGCGATGAGCACACCAACGGGAGCCCCAGCGACCTGTGGGCCGGGCCGGTGTCGCTCGACGAGCTGGCCAGGCCGCGGTTCACGCTGCACCGGCGCGACGCCGCCGGGGTGGCGCAGGTGCCGGTGCAGCTCGGCGTCTACGGCGATCACCAGGTCGGCAACGCGCTGAGCGCGGCCGCGGTCGCCCTGGAATGCGGCGCCGACCTCGAACAGGTGGCCGCCGCCCTGGCCGGGGCGGGCCCGGTGTCGCGGCACCGGATGCACGTCACCACCCGCGCCGACGGCGTTACCGTGATCGACGATGCCTACAACGCCAACCCCGATTCCATGCGGGCCGGGTTGCAGGCGCTGGCGTGGATCGCCCACGGCGGGGGCGAGGGCGGCCCCGCCGAAAAGCGCAGGAGCTGGGCGGTGCTCGGCGAGATGGCCGAGCTCGGCGAGGACGCCATCCTCGAGCACGATCGCGTCGGCCGGCTGGCCGTGCGCTTAGATGTGTCTCGACTCGTTGTCGTGGGAAGTGGGAGGTCGATGAGCGCCATGCACCACGGAGCGGTCATGGAGGGTTCCTGGGGCGCCGCCGATAAGGGCGCCGTCAACGTCGCCGACAGCGACGCCGCCCTGGAGTTGCTGCGAGCCGAGCTGCAACCCGGCGACGTGGTGCTGGTGAAGGCGTCGAACTCGGCCGGGCTGGGCGCGCTGGCGGACGCGCTGGCCCGTGACGATCGCGAGGGCGGCGAAGCCGGGCGAAGCGGGTCGTCACCATCGAGCCGTGACGATCGCGAGGGCGGCGAAGCCGGGCGAAGCGGGTCGTCACCAGCAGAAGGCTCGGACGACCGCGGGACGCGCGCATGAGGCAGATCCTGATCGCGGTGGCCGTCGCGCTGACCGTGTCGATCCTGTTGACCCCGGCCCTGATCCGGTTGTTCACCCGGCAGGGATTCGGCCACCACACCCGCGAGGACGGCCCGCCCACCCACCACGCCAAACGGGGCACGCCGTCGATGGGCGGCGTGGCGATCCTGGCCGGCATCTGGGCGGGCTATTTGGGCACCCACCTGGCCGGGATGGCCTTCGACGGTGAAGGCATCACCGTGTCGGGCCTGCTGGTGCTCGGGCTGGCCACCGTGCTCGGCGTCGTCGGATTCCTCGACGACCTGATCAAAATCCGCCGGTCGCGCAACCTCGGCCTGAACAAGACCGCCAAGACGATCGGGCAGGTCGCCGCCGCGGTGCTGTTCGGCGTGCTGGCGCTGCGGTTCCGCAATAACAACGGCCTGACGCCGGCCAGCGCCGACCTGTCCTACGTGCGCGAGATCGCCACCGTCACCCTGGCGCCGGGGCTGTTCGTGTTGTTCTGCGTGGTCGTCGTCAGCGCGTGGTCCAACGCGGTGAACTTCACCGACGGCCTGGACGGGCTGGCCGCCGGTTGCATGGCGATGGTCACCGCCGCCTACGTGCTGATCACCTTCTGGCAGTACCGCAACGCCTGCGTCACGGCGCCTGGGCTGGGTTGCTACAACGTGCGCGATCCGCTGGACCTGGCGCTGGTCGCGGCCGCCACCGCGGGCGCCTGCATCGGCTTTCTGTGGTGGAACGCCGCGCCCGCCAAGATCTTCATGGGCGACACCGGATCGCTGGCGTTGGGCGGCATCATCGCGGGTATCTCGGTGACCAGCCGCACCGAGATCCTCGCCGTCGTGCTGGGTTCGCTGTTCGTCGCCGAGGTCAGCTCGGTCGTGTTGCAGATCCTGACCTTTCGGACCACCGGGCGCCGGGTGTTCCGGATGGCACCCTTTCATCACCATTTCGAACTGGCCGGCTGGGCCGAAACCACGGTCATCATCCGCTTCTGGCTGCTCACCGCGATCGCCTGCGGCCTGGGCGTGGCCCTGTTCTACGGTGAGTGGCTGGGCGCGATCGGTGCCTGATGAGCGGCTCTGATCCAGTGCAAGACCCCCTGGCGCCGGGCGCGCCGGTGCTGGTCGCCGGCGGCCGGGTCACGGGCAGGGCCGCGCTGGCGGTGCTGACCCGGTTCGGCGCGGTGCCCACGGTGTGCGACGACGACCCGGCCACGCTGCGCGGCTACGCCGACGCCGGCGTGGCGACCGCGTCCACCGCGACGGCCACCGAGCAGATCTCCCGCTTCGCGCTGGTGGTCACCAGTCCCGGCTTCTCGCCGACGACGCCGCTGCTGGTGGCCGCCGCGGCCGCCGGGGTGCCGATCTGGGGCGACGTGGAGCTGGCCTGGCGGCTCGACGCCGCGGGCCGGTACGGGCCGCCGCGGCGCTGGCTGGTGGTCACCGGGACCAACGGCAAAACGACCACGACGTCGATGCTGCACGCCATGCTGAGCGCCGGCGGGCGGCGCAGCCTGCTGTGCGGCAACATCGGCGACCCGGTGCTCGACGTCCTGGAGCAACCCGCCGAGGTGCTGGCCGTCGAGCTGTCCAGCTTCCAATTGCATTGGGCGCCTTCGCTGAAGCCCGAGGCCGGCGCGGTGCTCAACATCGCCGAGGACCACCTCGACTGGCACGGCAGCATGGCCGCCTACGCCGCGACGAAGGCCCGGGTGCTCGACGGCCGGGTGGCGGTGGTGGGCCTGGACGACCGCCGGGCGGCGGCGCTGCTGGACACCGCCGCGGCGCCGGTGCGCGTCGGCTTCCGGCTGGGTGAACCGGCCGCGGGGGAGCTGGGCGTGCGCGACGGCCACCTGGTGGACCGCGCGTTCGCCGACGACCTGGCGCTGCTCCCGGTCGACTCCATCCCGGTGCCGGGGCCGGTCGGGGTGCTCGACGCGCTGGCCGCCGCGGCGCTGGCGCGCAGCGTCGACGTGCCGGCCGAGGCGATCGCGGCCGCGATCGCCGCGTTCCGGGTCGGCCGGCACCGGGCCGAGGTCGTGGCCGTCGCCGACGGAATCACCTACGTCGACGACTCCAAGGCCACCAACCCGCACGCCGCCGAGGCGTCCGTGCTCGCCTACCCCCGGGTCGTGTGGATCGCCGGCGGCCTGCTCAAGGGCGCGTCGGTCGACGCCGAGGTCTCCAGGATGGCGTCGCGGCTGGTCGCGGCGGTGCTCATCGGCCGAGATCGGCAATTGGTTGCAGAGGCGTTATCGCGACACGCGCCGGATGTCCCCGTCCTGCACGTTGTGACAGGCGAGGATGCTGATATGGATGCGACTGCTGTGGTTTTTGGGGCAGATGTGACAGAAGTGAAACAATTCGGCGACAAGCAACATTCCGGGGAGCAGAAACATTCCGGCAACGTGGGCACGGCGGTCATGAACGCGGCGGTCGCCGCGGCTCGTACCGTAGCCAAGCCCGGTGACACCGTCCTGCTGGCTCCGGCGGGCGCATCGTTCGACCAATTCGCGGGTTACGCCGACCGTGGCGACGCCTTCGCCGCCGCCGTGCATGCGGCGCTCCGGTAGGGCGGGCGTGGATAACGCACTGACCCGGCGGCTGCGCCGGGGTAAAGACACCACCGAGACGGCCGCGGCCGAGGCCGGTGCGGCCGACGATGCCGACGCCGATGCCGCCGACGCCCCGGCAGCCGAGACCGACAAGAAGGCCGACAGGAAGGCCGACAAGAAGGCCGACGCGCCGCAGACGAAGGACAAGCCCGCCAAAGACGGCGGTGCGCACGGCAGGTTCGGCGCCTGGCTGGGCCGGCCCATGACGTCGTTTCACCTGATCATCGCCGTGGCGGGGCTACTGACGACGCTCGGGCTGATCATGGTGCTCTCGGCGTCGGGCGTGCGGTCCTACGACGCCGACGGGTCGGCCTGGGTGATCTTCGGCAAGCAGGTGTTGTGGACCGTGGTCGGGCTCATCGCCTGCTACGCCTCCCTGCGGATGTCGGTGCGGTTCATCCGGCGGGTCGCATTCACCGGTTACGTCGTCACCGTCATTCTGCTGGTGCTGGTGCTCGTTCCGGGTATCGGCAACCTGGCCAACGGATCTCGTAAATGGTTCGTGGTCGCGGGTTTCTCGATGCAGCCCTCCGAGCTGGCCAAGATCGCCTTCGCCATCTGGGGCGCCCACATGCTGGCCGCCCGCCGCCTGGAGCGGGCGACCCTGCGGGAATTGCTGATCCCCCTGGTGCCGGCGGCGGTGATCGCGCTCGCGCTGATCGTGGCGCAGCCCGACCTCGGGCAGACGGTGTCGCTGGGCATCATCCTGCTGGCCCTGTTGTGGTACGCCGGCCTGCCGCTGCGCGTGTTCGTCACCTCGTTGCTGGCCGTGTTCGTGGCCGGCGCGATCCTGGCCATGTCGGCCGGCTACCGGTCGGACCGGGTACGGTCCTGGATCAACCCGGAGAACGACCCGCAGGACACCGGCTACCAGGCCCGGCAGGCGAAGTTCGCGCTCGCGCACGGCGGCATCTTCGGCGACGGCCTGGGCCAGGGCGTGGCCAAGTGGAACTACCTGCCCAACGCGCACAACGACTTCATCTTCGCGATCATCGGCGAGGAGCTCGGCTTCATCGGCGCCTTCGCGCTGCTGGTGCTGTTCGGGCTGTTCGCCTACACCGGGATGCGGATCGCGCGCCGCTCGGCCGATCCGTTCCTGCGGCTGCTGACGGCCACCACGACGATGTGGGTGCTGGGGCAGGCGTTCATCAACATCGGCTACGTCATCGGCATCCTGCCGGTGACCGGCATTCAGCTGCCACTCATTTCCGCCGGTGGAACGTCCACCGCGGCAACACTTTTCATGATCGGCATCATGGCCAACGCTGCCCGTCACGAGCCGGAAGCGGTGGCCGCCCTGCGGGCCGGTCGCGACGACAAGGTGAACCGGATCCTGCGGCTGCCGCTGCCCGAGCCCTACTCGCCGACGCGCCTGGAGGCGTTCCGCGACCGCAAGCGGGCCCGCCCGAAGGCCGCCTCGCAATCGGGCGAAGCCCCACGCAAGGCCGCCGGGGCGCCCGGCCGCAAGCCCGCCCGCAAGGCCTCCCCGAAGGTAGAGGGTCCGCAGCGGCCGGCGCTGCCGCGAACGGCCGGCCGGCCGGCTCGCCAGACTGGAGGTACCGCCCGATCGCGGGCCAGGCATCATGGATCTGGCCAGCGCCGCGTCAGCCAGGCGGCAGGCCAGCGTCAGCCACGACGCGCACGCGCACTGGAAGGTCAGCGTTACGGGTGAACGACACGGTCAACAAGCCGACCGGCGGGCGGGGGGCAAACCCCTTGCCCGCCGGTGCCGCGTTGCCCTCTTTTACGCCCGAAAAGCCCCTGTCGGTCGTGCTGGCCGGTGGGGGAACCGCCGGTCACGTCGAGCCGGCGATGGCCGTCGCGGACGCGCTGAGCGCGCTCGATCCGCACGTCCGCATCACCGCGCTGGGCACCGCGCGCGGGCTGGAAACCAGGCTGGTGCCCGAGCGCGGCTATGACCTCGAGCTAATCACGCCGGTGCCGCTGCCGCGCAAGCCCAGCGGCGACCTGGCGCGGCTGCCCTCGCGGGTGTGGCGGGCCGTTCGCGAGACCCGCGCCGTGCTCAGGGCGGTCGACGCCGACGTGATCATCGGCTTCGGGGGATACGTGGCCCTGCCGGCCTATCTCGCCGCCCGCGGTGTCTCGCCGCGCACGCCGCGGATCCCGGTGGTGATCCACGAGGCCAATGCCAGCGCCGGGCTGGCCAACCGGGTCGGCGCCCGCAGCGCCGAGCGGGTGCTGTCCGCGGTGGCCGATTGCGGCCTGCCGCGCGCCGAGGTGGTCGGGGTGCCGGTGCGCGAGGCCATCACCTCGCTGGACCGCGCGGCGCTGCGTGCGCAGGCGCGCAGGCACTTCGGCTTCGCCGACGACGCCCGGGTGCTGCTGGTGTTCGGCGGCTCGCAGGGCGCGGCCTCGCTGAACCGGGCCGTTTCGGGCGCGGCCGCCGAGCTCGCCGCCGCCGGCGTGGCGGTCCTCCATGCGCACGGCCCCAAGAACACGCTGGAGTTGCGCGAACCCGACCCCGGTGACCCGCCCTACGTGGCGGTGCCCTACCTGGACCGGATGGACCTGGCCTATTCGGCCGCTGACCTGGTGATCTGCCGATCCGGTGCGATGACGGTCGCCGAGGTGTCGGCGGTCGGCCTGCCGGCCATCTACGTGCCCCTGCCCATCGGCAACGGCGAGCAGCGGCTCAACGCGCTGCCGGTGGTCAACGCCGGTGGTGGCATGATCGTCGCGGACGCCGACCTGACGCCCGAGCTGGTGGCCCGCGAGGTGGCGGGGCTCCTAGGCGACCCGCCGCGACTGGCGGCCATGACCACCGCCGCCGCGCTGGTCGGACACCCCGACGCGGCCCGGCGGGTGGCCCAGGCGGCGCTGGACATCGCCAGGAAGGCGCAGCTCGGCCGCCAGAGTGGCCGGTGGGCCGGGAGAACCCGGTGAACACCCCGCAGCTGCCGCCCGAGCTGCAGCGCGTGCACATGGTCGGCATCGGGGGAGCCGGCATGTCGGGCATCGCGCGCATCCTGCTCGACCGCGGCGGGCTGGTATCCGGTTCGGACGCCAAGGAGTCACGCGGCATCCACGCGCTGCGCGCCCGCGGCGCGCAGATCAACATCGGGCATGACGCCGCCGCACTG
Organism: Mycobacterium sp. 1245852.3; assembly: GCF_001669335.1. Taxonomy (NCBI): domain Bacteria; kingdom Bacillati; phylum Actinomycetota; class Actinomycetes; order Mycobacteriales; family Mycobacteriaceae; genus Mycobacterium; species Mycobacterium sp. 1245852.3. The sequence goes on from NZ_LZLL01000492.1 coordinate 11,161, forward strand.
GACCTGTTGCCCGGCGGCGTCACCGCCGTCATCACCACCCACGCCGCCATCCCGAAGACCAACCCGGAGCTGGTCGAGGCCCGCCGGCGCGGCATCCCGGTGATCCTGCGGCCGGCCGTGCTGGCCAAGCTGATGGACGGGCGCACCACGCTGATGGTCACCGGCACGCACGGCAAGACGACGACGACGTCGATGCTCATCGTGGCGCTGCAGCACTGCGGACGCGATCCGTCCTTCGCGGTCGGCGGCGAGATGGGGGAGGCCGGCACCAACGCCCACCACGGCAGCGGCGACTGCTTCGTCGCCGAGGCCGACGAAAGCGACGGCTCGCTGCTCGAGTACACGCCCAACGTCGCCGTCGTCACCAACATCGAGACCGACCACCTGGACTTCTACGGCAGCGCCGACGCCTATGTCGCCGTGTTCGACGCCTTCGTGGAGCGACTGGCCCCCGGCGGCGCGCTGGTGGTGTGCGTCGACGATCCGGGGGCACAGGCGCTGGCCAGACGCACGGCCGAGCTGGGCATCCGGGTGCTGCGGTACGGATCGGTGTCGCAGGACGGGTCATCGCGCCCGGGCGAGGAGCTGGCCGCGACGTTGCTCTCGTGGCAGCAGCAGGGCACCGAGGCCGTCGCGCAGATCCGGCTGGCCCCCGAACTCGACCCGGAGCAGCACCCGCGGGTGATGCGGTTGTCGGTGCCCGGCCGCCACATGGCGCTCAACGCGATGGGTGCGCTGCTGGCGGCGCTCGAGATCGGCGCCCCGGCCGACGCCGTGCTGGACGGCCTGGCCGGCTTCGAGGGCGTGCGCCGCCGGTTTGAACTGGTGGGCAGCGCGGCCTCGGTGCGGGTGTTCGACGACTACGCCCACCACCCCACCGAGATCGTCGCCACGCTGGGGGCGGTCCGCACCCTGCTCGAGCAAAGCGGTGACGGCCGCAGTATCGCGGTGTTCCAACCCCATTTGTATTCGCGGACAAAGGCTTTCGCCGAAGAGTTCGGGCGGGCGCTGGACGCGGCGGACCAGGTGTTCGTTCTCGACGTCTACGGCGCGCGCGAACAGCCGCTGGCCGGTGTCAGCGGCGCCAGTGTCGCCGAGCATGTCAGCGTGCCGGTGCGCTACCTGCCGCACTTCTCCGCGGCCGCCGAGCAGGTGGCCGCGGTCGCCGCGCCCGGCGACGTCATCGTGACCATGGGAGCCGGCGACGTGACCCTGCTCGGGCCCGAGATCGTGACGGCGTTGCGGGTGCGGGCCAACCGCGGCGCCCCCGGGGCGTTGCGATGACGGAGCCGGACGACCCGGTCCCTACCGACGTGGCCGGGGCACGGGCCGCCGGTCAGCCGTCCGGCGCCGACGACATCGCGGTCACCGAACCGCTCGTCACCGGTACAGGCGCGGAGCGGGGTGACGCCGGCCCCCAGCCCGATCAGGCCGATGTCGAGGGGCCACGCCGGCGTGCCCGCCGGGAACGCGCCGAACGCCGCGCCGCGCAGGCCCGCGCCACCGCCATCGAAGAGGCGCGCCGCGAGGCCAAGCGCCGGGCCAGCGGGCGGCTGGTCACCGAGCCCAAACCCGTTGCGCGCGGGGTCGTTCGGGGCCTGAAGATGCTGCTGGCGACCATCCTGCTGGTGGTCGTCGGCATCGGGCTGGCCTTGATCCTCTACTTCACGCCGGCGATGTCGGCCCGCAACATCGTGGTCGTCGGCACCGGGGTGGTCACCCGGGAAGAGGTCCTGGAGGCGGCGCACGTGCGGCCCGGAACGCCGCTGCTGCAGATCAACACCAGCCAGGTGGCCGACCGGGTGGCGGCGATCCGGCGGGTGGCCAGCGCGCGGGTGCAGCGCCAGTACCCGTCGGCGCTGCGGATCACCATCGTGGAGCGAGTTCCGGTGGCGGTCAAGGACTTTCCCGACGGCCCGCATCTGTTCGACCGCGACGGCGTGGACTTCGCGACCGGCCCGCCGCCCCCGGCCCTGCCGTACCTCGACGTCGCCGACCCGGGTCCGAACGACCCGGCCACCAAGGCCGCCCTGCAGGTGCTGACCGCGCTGCGGCCCGAGGTCGGAGGCCAGGTCGGCCGGATCGCGGCGCCCTCGGTCGCCTCGATCACCCTGACCCTCGGCGACGGCCGGGTGGTGATCTGGGGCACTACCGACCGCACCGACGAGAAGGCCGAGAAGCTGGCCGCGCTGTTGACGCAGCCCGGCAAGACCTACGACGTGTCCAGCCCGGATCTGCCGACGGTCAAGTAGCGATCTTCGTCACGTCGTCCGCCCCGATCCGCCGTCGAGCAGCGCTCACGCCGCCGCGACGCACCAAAATTGCCCAAAATTTGCGGGGCGCGTGTCGGCGCGCCTGCGGGGTTAGGGCGCGCCCTACCCATACCGTTCTGGTTGCGCGCCACTACTTGACATAACTCTAACTCTATGGTTGAGGTTGAGGGTTTGCCAGGGAGGGACCGCGACGTCCGGAGGAGCCCACCGCCGGCAGAGCTGAGCCAAGCCCATCAGGGAGGAAGACGAATGATGACCCCCCCGCACAACTACCTGGCCGTCATCAAGGTCGTGGGTATCGGTGGCGGCGGCGTCAACGCCGTCAACCGGATGATCGAACAAGGCCTCAAAGGCGTGGAGTTCATCGCGATCAACACCGACGCGCAGGCGCTGTTGATGAGTGATGCCGACGTCAAACTCGACGTCGGGCGCGAATCCACGCGTGGCCTGGGCGCCGGGGCGGACCCGGAGGTCGGCCGCAAGGCCGCCGAGGACGCCAAGGACGAGATCGAGGAGCTGCTGCGCGGCGCGGACATGGTGTTCGTCACCGCCGGGGAGGGTGGCGGGACCGGCACCGGCGGCGCGCCCGTCGTCGCCAGCATCGCGCGCAAGCTGGGCGCGCTGACCGTCGGCGTGGTCACCCGCCCGTTCTCGTTCGAGGGCAAGCGGCGCGGCAACCAGGCCGAGAGCGGCATCTCGGCGCTGCGCGAAAGCTGCGACACGCTGATCGTGATCCCCAACGACCGGCTGCTGCAGATGGGCGACGCCGCGGTCTCGCTGATGGACGCCTTCCGCAGCGCCGACGAGGTGCTGCTCAACGGTGTGCAGGGCATCACCGACCTGATCACCACCCCGGGCCTGATCAACGTGGACTTCGCCGACGTCAAGGGCATCATGTCCGGCGCGGGCACGGCCCTGATGGGTATCGGCTCCGCCCGCGGCGAGGGCCGCTCGCTCAAGGCCGCCGAGATTGCCATCAACTCGCCGCTGCTGGAAGCCTCGATGGAGGGCGCGCACGGCGTGCTGATGTCGATCGCCGGCGGCAGCGACCTGGGGCTGTTCGAGATCAACGAGGCGGCCTCGCTGGTGCAGGACGCCGCCCACCAGGACGCCAACATCATCTTCGGCACCGTGATCGACGACTCGCTGGGCGACGAGGTGCGCGTCACCGTCATCGCCGCGGGCTTCGATGCCGCCGGCGCCGGCCGCAAACCCGTCATCGGCGGCAGCGCCGACAGGGAGGAAAAGGGTGGTGCGCACCGGATCGAGTCGGCAAAGGCGGGCAAGCTCACCTCGACGTTGTTCGAACCGGTCGACGCGGTCAGCGTGCCGGTTCACACCAACGGCTCGACCTTGAATATCGGCGGCGATGACGACGACGTCGACGTGCCGCCCTTCATGCGTCGCTGAGATATGCCGGTGACCCTGGATCCCCGGCCGCGACGGTCGGGGCCGCCTGTTAGACAGGGCATCTCCGATACTGGTCACGTGAGCGTTCGCATTCGACGGGTGACCACCACCCGCGCCGGTGGTGTCTCGAAGCCGCCCTTCGACAGCTTCAACCTCGGCGACCACGTCGGGGACGACCCCGCGGCGGTGGCCGACAACCGCGCCCGGCTGGCCGCGGCCATCGGGCTGCGCGGCGCTCGGGTGGTGTGGATGAACCAGGTCCACGGCGATCGGGTCGAAGTGGTCGACGGGGCGCGCGACACCGCGGTCGACGACACCGATGCATTGGTGACCCGCACCGCGCGTCTCGCGCTGGCGGTGGTGACCGCCGATTGCGTTCCGGTGTTGATGGCCGACGCGCGTGCCGGTGTGGCCGCGGCGGTGCACGCCGGTCGGGTCGGCGCCCAGTGCGGGGTGGTGGCCCGCACGGTGGAGACGATGGTGGAGCTCGGCGCGCGGCCCGAAGACATTTCGGCGCTCCTGGGTCCGGCGGTCAGCGGCCGCAATTACGAAGTGCCCGCGGCGATGGCCGACGAGGTCGAGGCGGCGTTGCCGGGCAGCCGGACCACCACCGGGGCGGGCACGCCCGGGCTGGATCTGCGTGCCGGAATAGCTTGGCAGCTAAGGAATTTAGGCGTGACGGCCATCGACATCGATCCGCGCTGCACGGTGGACGACCCGGCCTTGTTCAGTCACCGCCGGGACGCGCCGACCGGGCGGCTGGCCTCACTGGTCTGGATGGAGTGATTGCGATGGCGGCCCCGAATAGTCGAAGCGACCGCGAATCGGAATTGACCCACGCGTTGGCGTCGGTGCGCTCGCGCCTGGCCGCCGCAGCGGAAGCGGCGGGCCGCAACGTCGGCGAAATCGAAGTTCTGCCGATTACCAAATACTTTCCAGCAACCGACGTTGTGACTTTGTCCCGATTGGGTTGTCGCGCCGTCGGCGAATCGCGGGACCAGGAGGCGACGGCGAAAGTGGCCGAAGTCACCCGGCTGCTGGCGGCGTCCGCGCGGGCGGGCGTGGGAAATCCAAGCTGGCACATGGTCGGTCACATCCAGCGGAATAAGGCACGGTCGGTGGCGCGCTGGGCGCACACCGCTCACTCCGTCGACAGCGCTCACCTGGTGACCGCGCTGGACAAGGGGGTGGCCGCGGCGCTTTCCGACGGCCGTCGCACCGACCCGATGCGGATCTATGTCCAAGTCAGCCTCGACGGCGACGAGTCTCGCGGTGGCGTCGACATATCCCGGCCGGGAGCCGTCGATCAGGTGTGCGACCAGGTCGAGGAGTCCAAGAACCTGGACCTGGTGGGGCTGATGGGGATTCCGCCGCTGGACTCGGACCCCGAAGAGGCCTTTGACCGGCTCCGATCCGAGCATCGACGGGTTCTCGAATCCCACCGCAACGCCGTCGGGCTGTCCGCCGGCATGTCGAACGACTTCGAAATCGCCGTCAAACACGGTTCGACGTGTGTGCGTGTCGGTACCGCGCTAATGGGCCCGCGGCGGTTACCGTCACCGTAAGTAGTCACTGCAGTAACAGCTTTATCACTAACACCAGTACTCCCAGGGGCTAGAAGGGTCAACGCAATGAGCACACTGCACAAAGTCAAGGCCTATTTCGGTATGGCCCCAATGGACGACTACGAGGACGAGTATTACGACGACCACGCGCCGTCCCGTGGTTTCCCGCGCCCGCGATTTGACGACGGATACGGTCGCTACGAGCAAGACGACTACGACGATCCGCGCCGCGAACCCGCCGACTACCCGCCGCCCGCCGGCTACCGCGGCGGCTACGGGGACGAGCCGCGCTACGGCGCCGTCCACCCCCGCGAGTTCGACCGCGCCGAGCGCGGCGGCGGCCCGCGCTTCGGGTCGTGGTTGCGCAACTCCACCCGCGGCGCGCTGGCGATGGACCCGCGCCGGATGGCGATGATGTTCGAAGAGGGCCACCCGCTGTCGAAGATCACCACGCTGCGGCCCAAGGACTACAGCGAGGCCCGCACCATCGGCGAGCGTTTCCGCGACGGCACCCCGGTGATCATGGACCTGGTGTCGATGGACAACGCCGACGCCAAGCGGCTCGTCGACTTCGCGGCCGGCTTGGCCTTCGCCTTGCGCGGCTCGTTCGACAAAGTCGCCACCAAGGTGTTCCTGCTGTCACCCGCCGACGTCGACGTGTCCCCGGAGGAGCGCCGCCGGATCGCCGAAACCGGTTTCTACGCTTACCAATAGGCGCATCCGCCGCCCCGATCCGCAGCGGCGGCTCGGTCACCCGAGCCACCGCAAGGGTGACGTGAGATAGGGGCTCTTACTCGGAGTCGGTAGGCTGGCAGGCGCCGCGCTGGTCCGCGGCGCTTGGCCATCGCTGAGCATCGCTTGTCATCTCATGGGTAAGGTCGGGGCACTTCAGTTGGTGTTGTTCTTTCAGATCCTCGGGTTTGCGCTGTTCATCTTCTGGCTGCTGCTCATCGCTCGGGTCGTCGTCGAGTTCATCCGCTCGTTCAGCCGGGATTGGCATCCCACCGGCATCACCGTCGTGGTGCTCGAGATCATCCTGTCGATCACCGATCCGCCGGTGAAATTGCTGCGCCGGCTCATCCCGCAACTCACCATCGGAGCGGTCCGCTTCGACCTGTCGATCATGGTGCTGTTGCTCGTCGCGTTCATCGGCATGCAACTGGCCTTCGGCGCCGCCGCATAGGCCGCCCGGAGGCCCGCCGGGCGGACCGTCGGAGCTAACGCATTCCGCCCCGGAGACGGTTCGGACACGTTTTAGCGTCGGTTTGGTTCCCCCGATTTAAAATTTCTAAGGTTTCGGATTTTATTGCCCTCAATGTTTGAAATTGGTCCTTATTTATTGGGCTAATCAGCAACGGTCGCGCCTGGTGTGACAGGATGGACGGCAGTTGCACTACGGCTACCACTGCGTTCTACACTTTCCAGAACGTTCGAGAAGGAACTTGAGGGGACGAAACAATGCCGCTTACACCAGCCGACGTCCACAATGTGGCGTTCAGTAAGCCACCGATCGGCAAGCGGGGCTACAACGAAGACGAGGTGGATGCCTTCCTCGATCTGGTGGAAGCCGAGCTGACGCGGCTCATCGAAGAGAACAGCGATCTGCGCCAACGAATCGAGGAGCTGGACCACGAGCTGGCCTCCGGCGGTGGCTCGGCCACTCCGGCCGCGGCCGCCGCCCCCACCCAGGCCATTCCTGTGCGCGAGCCGGTCCCCGAACCGGAACCGGTCAAGCCGGCGCCGGCCGCAGCCCCGACCGCCGCGGCCAACAACGAGGAACAGGCCATGAAGGCCGCTCGGGTGCTGACGCTGGCGCAGGACACCGCCGACCGCCTGACCACGACCGCAAAGGCCGAGTCGGAGAAGATGCTGGCCGACGCCCGCGCCAATGCCGACCAGATTCTCAGCGAGGCGCGCAGCACCGCCGAGACCACCGTCACCGAGGCCCGGCAGCGCGCCGACGCGATGCTCGCCGACGCGCAGACCCGTTCGGAGACCCAGTTGCGGCAGGCCCAGGAGAAGGCCGACGCCCTGCAGGCCGACGCCGAACGCAAGCATTCCGAGATCATGGGCACCATCAACCAGCAGCGCACCGTCCTGGAAGGCCGCCTCGAGCAGCTGCGCACGTTCGAACGCGAGTACCGGACCCGGCTCAAGACCTACCTGGAGTCCCAGCTGGAAGAACTCGGCCAGCGCGGATCCGCGGCACCCGTGGACTCCAGCGCCGACGCGGGCAGCTTCGACCAGTTCAACCGGGGCAACAACTAGCCGTTCGGGCGTGCCGGTCGCTCGCCGAGCTTCGGGGTTGGCACACTAGGTCATGAAACCGCGGTCCCGCTCGTCGCTTGGAGGATGACTGATGCTCATCATTGCGCTGGTATTGGCCCTGATCGGGCTCGTCGCGTTGGTGTTCGCGGTCGTCACCAGCAACGAGCTGGTGGCCTGGGTCTGCATCGCCGCCAGCGTGGTGGGCGTGGTGTTGTTGATCCTCGACGCGCTGCGGGAACGCCAGCGGCGCGACCTGGGCGGCGACGAAGCCCAGCACGCCGACGAGGCGCAGGTCGACGAGGAGGACTACGTCGACTACCCCGAGGAGGTCCCGGGCGAGGGCGAAACGGCGACGGGGGAGACCGCGCCGACCGAGGAGTCCAGGGTCCCGGCCGAGGGCCACGGCGACGAGCCTGCCAAGTAATTCTTTGCCTCGACGGCTCGGCGATCAGCCGGTAGCCGTGCCCAGCAGCTCGCGCACCTCGTCGTCGCTGATCTGGTGGAAGTCGTCGTAGACCTGTCCGACCGCTTCGAATCCGGGCGGCATCGTCAGGCATACCACGTCATCGGCCTCCCGCGCGAGGTCGCGGCAGGTCGACTCCGGACCCACCGGCACGGCGATCACGATCGATTTCGGCCCGGCGGCCCGGATGGCGCGCACGGCGGCGAGCATGCTTGCGCCCGTTGCGATTCCGTCGTCAACCAGGACGACGATCCTGTCGCGCAGGTCGGCCATCGGGCGACCGCCCCGGTAGGCGTGTTCGCGCCGCAGCAGCTCGGCCGCCTCGCTGTCGATCACCTCGCGGACCTGCTCGTCGGTGATGTGCAGGCTGGCCACCACATCGTCGTTCATCACCACGCCGCCACCGCTGGCCAAGGCGCCCATCGCCAGCTCCGACCACTGCGGCACCCCGAGCTTGCGGACCAGAAAGACGTCGAGCGGAGCACCGAGGGCCGCGGCGATCTCCCAGGCCACCGGCACGCCGCCACGCGCCAGACCGAATACCAGCACGTCACCGCGGCCGCGATAGGCCGCCAGCTGCAGTCCCAGCGCGCGTCCGGCCTCGCGTCGGTCGACGAACGTCTTCGGCGATGTCCGCCGGACAAAGCCACTCGATCGGTTCATGCGTTCACACTCCCGGCTACTGGGCCTGCTTCCAGGCTACGTGCGGTCGCAAAGGGGAGGATGCGCGAGATGAGACCGCGCCACCCAGGCGGCGTGACCAGGTACGGGCGTGATCGCCGCTTCGCGGCTCAGCACACTCCATCGGCTCAGGAATGAATGCGAGCATCCATTTCACTCGGCTCAGTCGCGTGTGCGCGCTGCTGCGCGGCTCAACACACTCCATCCTCGGAAATGAACGCAAGCGTCCATTTCGCTCGGCTCAGTCGCGTGTCCGAGGGGGGACTTGAACCCCCACGCCCATTAGTAGGGCACTAGCACCTCAAGCTAGCGCGTCTGCCATTCCGCCACTCGGACAAGGCCAAACCAGCATGGGTTGGCAGCTAAGGCTATCGGATCGCGGGCCGCGAACCCAATCCAGCTCCTCGAGACGTGTCGACGATCGGCATCGAGCCGTCCGGCCTCGGCAATGGTAGGAAAGGTGGTTGTGACCATTCAGAGCGGGGCGACCGAGGGGCCAACCAACCCGAGCGACGACGTGGTCGAGGTTGTCAGCAAGTTGATCCGGTTCGACACCACCAACACCGGCGAACCGGAGACGACCAAGGGAGAGGCCGACTGCGCGCAGTGGGTGGCCGAGCAGCTCGCCGAGGTCGGCTACGCGCCGCACTACGTCGAATCCGGCGCCCCGGGCCGCGGCAACGTGTTCGCCCGGCTGCCGGGAGCGGACTCCTCGCGTGGCGCCCTGCTGATTCACGGGCATCTGGACGTGGTGCCGGCCGAGCCGACCGAATGGAGCGTGCACCCGTTCTCCGGCGCGGTCAAAGACGGCTTCGTCTGGGGTCGCGGCGCGGTCGACATGAAGGACATGGTCGGCATGATGATCGTGGTGGCCCGCCACTTGAAGCGGGCGGGCATCGTGCCGCCGCGTGACCTGGTCTTCGCGTTCATCGCCGACGAAGAACACGGCGGGACCTTCGGCGCGCAGTGGCTGGTCGACAATCGCCCGGAGCTCTTCACCGGCATCACCGAGGCGATCGGTGAGGTGGGCGGCTTCTCGCTGACGGTGCCGCGCAAGGACGGGGGCGAACGTCGGCTCTATCTGATCGAGACGGCCGAAAAGGGGCTGTCCTGGATGAAGCTGACCGCCCGGGGGCCGGCCGGACACGGGTCGATGGTGCACGACCAGAACGCCGTCACCGCCGTCGCCGAGGCCGTTGCCCGCCTGGGCCGCCACCAGTTTCCGCTCGTGCTGAACGACGCCGTCGCGCAGTTTCTCGCCGCGGTCAGCGAGGAGACCGGCCTCACCTTCGACACCGAATCGGGGGACCTGCGCGGGGCGATCGACAAGCTGGGCCCGATGGCCCGCATGCTCAAGGCCGTGCTGCACGACACCGTGAACCCCACCATGCTCAAGGCGGGGTACAAGGCCAACGTCGTACCGGCCGTCGCGGAGGCGGTGGTGGACTGCCGGATATTGCCGGGCCGCAGGGAGGCGTTCTTGGCCGAGGTCGACGAGCTGCTGGGACCGGACGTGACGCGCGAGTGGATCCAGGATCTGTCGTCCTATGAGACCAGCTTCGACGGCGACCTCGTCGATGCCATGAACGCCGCCGTGCTGGCGTTCGACCCGGGCGCCCGTACCGTGCCGTATATGCTTTCCGGCGGCACCGATGCAAAGTCGTTTGCGCGCTTGGGTATTCGTTGTTTCGGCTTCAGCCCGCTGCGGTTGCCGCCGGACTTGGATTTCACGGCGTTGTTCCACGGCGTGGATGAGCGGGTACCCATCGATGCGCTGCGGTTCGGCACCGACGTGCTGGCCCACTTCCTGACCCACTGCTAGATCAGACGCAAGCCGATCACACGAGAGGACCGCCATGAGCACTGCTCCCGACCCGTACGCATCGTTGCCCAAGCTGCCGACCTTCACGCTGACCTCCCAGTCGGTCACCGACGGCCAACCGCTGGCCAAGCCGCAAGTCAGCGGAATCATGGGCGCGGGCGGCGAAGACGTCAGCCCCCAGCTGAGCTGGTCGGGCTTCCCGGACGAGACCCGCAGCTTCGCTGTCACGGTCTACGACCCCGACGCCCCGACGGCCTCCGGGTTCTGGCACTGGGCGGTGGCCAACCTGCCGGCCGACGTCACCGAGCTGCCCGCGGGCGCCGGCGACGGCAGCAACCTGCCCGGCGATGCGCTGACGCTGGTGAACGACGCCGGGCAGCGCCGCTACATCGGGGCCGCGCCGCCGGCGGGCCATGGCCCCCACCGGTACTACATCGCCGTGCACGCCGTGGACACCGAGAAGCTGGATCTGCCCGAGGACGCCAGCCCAGCCTTCCTCGGGTTCAATCTGTTCCAGCACGCCATCGCGCGAGCGGTCATCCACGCCACCTACGAACAGAAGTAGGGGCGGGTTACGGCCAACGGCGTTCCGGGCGGGAAGGTTCCCGGCGCTGGTGGGGCTCCGGCGCGAGGCACGCTCCGGCCGCCCGGCATCCCAAATCACGTCGCCAGTTTCGTCCCGGTGGTTTCGCGGCGGCGCGTTTTGTCGGTGGGCTGTCGTAGCATTCGAACATGTGTTCGAGTGCATGGGAAAAGATTCAGGCTGACGTTGACGCGTTGAGCGCGGCCGTCTCGCGCTTCCAGGCGCTTTCCTGGGAGGCTCTGACGCCTGCCGAGCTGGTTGACGCGCTGGAGAGATACGCGTTTTTTATCGGCCGGCTGGATGCCCTCATATATGAGCTGCGAAGCCCTTTCGCACGGCTGGGTGGGACGCGCCCATGACTTTGACCAACCGCGAGCAGATTCAGGACGACGTTGAGGCATTGTGCGCTGCGGCCGCTCGCTTTCAGGAGCATTCCTACGAGGCTTTGACCAACCCGGAACGCCTCGGAATCTTGGAGACACTCGAACGCGTAACACGCAAGCTTCAAACGCCAAGTCATCAGCTCATCAATCAGCTTGGTGAGCAAGGGGATTCAACGGAGTTTGGCGGCAAGCTGTCCTGGGTGTTGGCCGATCGGCTGCACATCACCCGCGCCGAGGCCGGCCACCGGATCGCTGAGGCCGCCGATCTGGGCCCCCGCCGGGCGCTGACGGGTGAGCCGTTGGCTCCGGCGTTGCCGGCCACTGCGGCGGCCCAGCGCGACGGGGCGATCGGGCAAGACCACGTGGCGGTGATCCGTCGGCTTTTCCACCAGCTGCCCGAGTCCGTCGACATCGAAACGCGTGAGCACGCCGAGCGGCAGCTGGCAGCCAAGGCGCGCGAATTCCGGCCCGATCAGCTCGCCAAGCTCGCCCGCCGCCTGATGGACTGCCTCAATCCCGACGGCAACTACACCGACGAGGATCGAGCACGAATGCGCGGGCTCGTACTCGGCAATCAGCAACCCGACGGCATGTCGCGCCTGAGTGGATGGCTGACGCCCGAAGCCAGAGCCAGCTGGGAGGCGGTGCTGGCCAAGCTGGCCGCGCCGGGCATGTGCAATCCCGACGACGACACGCCGATAGTGGACGGCGCCCCGCCGGAAGAGGCTGTGCAACATGACACCCGCACCCCCGGTCAGCGCAATCACGACGGGCTCAACGCGGCGTTGCGAGCTGCGCTGGCCAGCGGAGAGTTGGGTCAGCACAACGGATTACCCGCCAGCATCGTCGTGACCACCACGCTCAGGGAACTCGAAGCCGCCGCCGGAACGGGCTTGACGGGCGGCGGCACCCTGCTGCCGATGTCGGATGTGATCCGCCTGGCCCGGCACGCCCACCATTACCTGGCGATCTTCGACAAGGGCAAGGCGCTGGCGCTGTATCACACCAAGCGACTGGCATCACCGGGTCAGCGAATCATGCTGTACGCCAAGGATCGAGGGTGTTCCCATCCCGACTGCGACGTGCCCGGTTATTACTGCGAAGTGCACCACGTCGAAGATTGGGCCAAGACATACCGCACCGACATCGACCAACTCACCTTGGCCTGCGGACCGCACCACCGGCTTCTCGAGAAGGGCTGGACCACCCGAAAACGGGCGAACGGCGACACCGAATGGATACCCCCGCCGCATCTCGATCGGCGGCAACCGCGGACCAACACGTTCCATCACCCGGAGGAATTGCTGAGCGAGGGAGAAGACGGCGAGAACGACAACTCAGTGGGGGCGGCTTAAGGCGGCGACTTACATACGTCCGTACGCGACGGCCATGATTAGACCCAAACCCGCCAGCAACAGAAACATGATTGCGACCGGGTCGATCACTTCGAAGATCATGTGATCATCCCTGGATCAGCGAGGCGTCGAGAACTGGTGTAACCGGCCGTGGTTCAGCACATCCGGGCATCATGCGATCGCGACGCCTAGCGGGATACGTTGCGTGCTAATCATATTTGTCATTCTCGTTATGCCGTAGTGCGAGTCCGGGCCGCTGCCCTTTGTGATGCGAACGTCGTTGATGCGGTTGGTTTTCCGCGGCTACCGTCCGCCAGATACATGTCATAGGGCACGGCTTTGAGTAGCGTCACCAGCCGCCCCGTCTCATCGGGAATTGAGTAGATGCGCTGGTCGCCGGGACGCGCGCCGGCTATCGCGCGGCCCAAGGGCGACGCCATCGAGTAGACCTTGATATTGGCGCCCTCGCTGCCGCGTCTGCCGAGCAGAAAAGTCTCGGTCTCGCCGGTGACGTCGTAACGGATGGTCAGAACCATGCCCGGTTCGGCCATGGAGTCACCGGCGGGACTCTCGTCAACGACCGCCTTGGACAACAGCTTTTGAATCTCGCGGATGCGTCGTTGTCGCGCTACGCGATTCGCGTCGAAGTCCATTATGTCGTCGGGAGTTTCAACGATGAGCCCCGAGCGCAACGCGTTGAGTCTGTTCCGCAGACGGGTGTATTGCTGTCGTGTCATCCAGATGGGTTCGGAGCTGGTCATTTCAGCGGTGTCCCTTCGTTTGTAGGGGAGCGTCGTCAGGGGCGGGCCGAAGTGGGCAGCCGCCACTGACGACTCGGAGGCCCGTGGTGGGCGAGATTTTGATGCGGTTCAAAGTTTTTCGTGTAGCGCTCTAATTCCATGGTGCCTGCATCGGTACGAGGGTGCTTGCCGGACACCGACAACCGCGGTGCGCGGCATTGTCACGCCCCGACAACGCTGTGGCTGGTAGCGTCCCAACACACCACAGGGGAGCGCGCTTCTAAATACCAAAACTCAACCCCCGCGGGGCTGAGTCGGAGATAGAGTGGAGCGCGCTGCTTATCGTCGTTCGACCAGGCGGTCGAAGCTCTGCTGCCATCGGGCGTAGCGGAGTCGGTCAAGGGTGATGCGCGCGCGGGCGAACAGGGCGACTGCCAAGAGGCTCACCCCCCACCAGGTCGCTACTGCAAAGACCAGCGCGTCGTTGCGGGCGGTGTTTAGCGGTCTTGCCACCGGAAGGCCCCGGTCGTCGACCCAGATCTCGATCTCGTCCCCGGTTTTGGCTTTCAGCGGCGCGGTAACGTCGCCGGTGCGTTCGGTCCCGGCGGCGAACCATCGAGCGGGAACCGTCACTGTCGGGCTGTCAAGGTTGCGACGCTGACTCTCACCGGTGACAGTCGCGGTCACCGGGCGGCGAGTTTGGACCTGCTCGGCATAGAGACGGCTTCGAGAATCATGGACCACCGTGCCCACGGCGGCACCGATGGGTACGGCGATCAACGACATCGCAACGGCTAGTACCAGAATCAGTGCCTCCACTCGGTCTGTCTTGCGTATCAGCGGGTTACGACCAAACAGTCGCGCCAACAGCCTTCGGGGCACGGGCAGGGTGAATGTTTCCATCGCGGCGTCATCGTCTGGTCGGCGGTTGGCCATCCGTTGATGATCGGGCTCTGGGGTGGACATCGCATTTCCTATCGGAGGGTTCGGCCTAGGGTTGAGGTCGCGGAATGGGGGCGGAAACCAATCGTGAGTCAAGCCTGGCCTCTGACTGGGCAACCTTCATGATGATGCGGATGTTCGCCGCAAGCTTTGCCGCGGCCGGACAATGTCGCCGACCCGCTTTGTCGGGTTCCGACAGCGCGTGGTCAATCGGTGTCGATAGCCGCGAGTTCGATCATCATCGCCAGCCGCTTTCTGGCGTCGTCTAACGGCAAAGTGGTGATCTCGGCCATCTTGCGCAGCCGGTAACGCACGGTGTTTTCGTGCACTCCGAGCCGTTCTCCGGCCTCGGCCGGGTCGCCCTGGGCCTCCAGCCATGCTCGCAGCGTGGCGACGTAGTCGGTCCCGTGGGCGCGGTCATGACGGCCCAGCTCGGCCACCGGCCCACGGGATGGGGAACGGCCTTTGCGCGCCGCGGCGCGCAACCGCTGCAGCAGGATGTCAGCCCATGACTCGTCATAGACCGGAGGCGCGGCCCCGGGTGATATCTCATGCAGCGCAAGACATTCCTCGGCTTCCTGGCGTGCAGCGGCAAGGTCTGTCACCTCAGCCGCGCCACTTACACCGGCCAACACCGTCACCTGTTCGGGCAGGGCCGCCCGCAGACCGGTTACCCAGCGTCGCGCCGTCGCCGCTTGCTCGGCGGGCAGCAGCGTGTACACGATTTTGCCCGCCAAAGCGCTGCGCCCCGGCCGTGACCAGCCGAATCCGGTGGTAGCACGCTCGAACGACAACAACAAAGCGGCATCGCGTTCATCGCCGATGAACGCCTGCAGCGCAATGACTCTCAGGCCATCGTGCGGCAGACCCAGCCTGCTCGCCACCATGGCTGCATCAGCAGTGCCCTCCAGCAGCCGAAGCACGAGTTCGGATTCGACTTGACGTTCCAAATCCGCGCTCGCGCGGGACCGGAGAAGATGCAGGGCTACGGTGTGCGCACCCGCGGCCAAGGCGGTGCGCGCCGCTTCGTCGAGAGGCGCCGAACACGCCACCCATACCGACCCGATCAGCTCTCCCGCGGAGCGCACCGCCACCACTTCCCGCCCGATCAAACCGTGTTCGGGATCCTCGGGGACGAACAGCGGTTCGTCGGAGACCCCCAGGTGTGCGAATACGCCCCGCGCATCGAACAATTCGCGCAGCTGCTCGGGCGTCTGTCGTTCCAGGATGGTCTGCACCCGCGCCGGGTCAGCATGCTGCTGTTGTTTCGAATACGCCAACACCCGCAACAGCGCGTCGTGAATGACGACTGAACTGCCGACAGCATCCGCCAGGCTATCGGCCAGCGCGAACAAATCCGTTGGGCCACGACCGGATTCGGTCTCGCGGCCCTCCAACACGAGACCGTAGACGACCGCACTCACCTCGCTCCAGGTGACCGCCTCGTCAACCACCAGGACGGCGCCGACCTCGGCCTCGCTGTCGAACGCCTCTCTGTCGAGCGCGATCGGCTCACCGTCGCGTACCAACACCACGACGGCGCGCGCCGAAGCCGCCCACCGCACCGCTTCGCGAACGGAGCCGGCGCCGATGGCCAGCAATACATCGCCTACCACCACACGATCCGGCGCGGCTTCGTGGATCACCACGCTGCGCAGTTCGGTCGACCTGGGCACCGACGACCACCGCAAGCGGACCCTATAACCACCCAGCACGTTCACCAAGCGGTCCAACGTGATCACCAGCCGCTCCTTATGCCGAACTGGTAGTCAGCCTAGCCAGGCGTCAAGCGGGTCCGATGAAAATGCATTGCTAGGCCGATGAGCTTCTGCTCGACCGCGCGGCCCGACTCAATCCGGCGGGTGGGCCGCCGAGCCGACGGCATCGCTGAGCGACGCGAATCCGCCGTCGCGCAGCCGCTGCGCGATGCCATCGTGAATCTGCTTGGCCCACAAGCCTCCTCCGTAGATGAAGCCGGTGTAACCCTGCAGCAGCGATGCGCCCGCGGTGATCCGCTCCCAGGCGTCGTCCGCGGTCTCGATGCCCCCCACACTGATCAGCACCAGGCGGTCACCGACCCGGCCGTAAAGCCGGCGCAGCACCTCGACCGCGCGGCGTGCCACCGGCGGCCCGGAGATGCCACCCGGACCCAGCTCGTCGACCCCGGGCGTCCGCAGACCCTGCCGTGACACCGTGGTGTTGGTGGCCACGATGCCGGCCAGGCCCAGTTCCACTGTCAGGTCCGCGATTTCGTCCACGTCGGCATCGGAAAGGTCCGGCGCGATCTTCACCAGCACCGGTTTGGACGTCTCGGCGAGCACCGCCGAAAGGATGGGCCGCAGCGTGTCGACGGCCTGTAGATCACGCAACCCGGGGGTGTTCGGCGAGCTGACGTTGACCACCAGGTAGGACGCCAGGGGGCCGACCAGCCGGGCGCTCGCCCGGTAATCGTCGACGGCCGCGGCGGCCGGCGTCACCTTCGTCTTGCCGATGTTGACCCCGATCGGCACCTCGGGCCGCTGCCGCGCGAGGCGCACCGCCAGCGCGCCGGCACCGAGATTGTTGAAGCCCATCCGATTGAGCAGGGCCCGGTCGGCCGGCAGCCGAAACATCCGGGGGGCCGGGTTGCCCGGCTGTGGGCGGGCCGTGACCGTCCCGACCTCCGCGTGCCCGAATCCGAGCGCCCCCCACGTGAGCAGCCCCAGGCCGTCCTTGTCGAAGCCGGCGGCCAGTCCCAGTGGCCCGGCGAAGCGCACCCCGAACACCGTGCTCGCCAGTGCCGGATCCGTCGGGGCCAGCAGCCGGTGCAGCAACCGCCGTGTCCAGCCGACCGAGGTGGCACCACGCAGCAAGGCGAACACCAGCGTGTGAATCCGCTCGGGCGGGATCACGAAAAGCAGCCGTCGCGCCAGGCCGTACATCCGGTGTCCGCCCTCGCGTGGCCGGGCGGCCGTCACAGTTCCGGCTGGTCGGGCCGTCGCCCCTCGGAAGCCGCGCCCTCGATGCGAGACTTCTTGCGGCGCAACAACACTCGTCTGCTACCGTCGGTGTAAAGCCGCACCCTGGTCAACTCCCAGCCGCGGTATTCGGCCTCGATGGACAATCGGGTGGACGCACTGACCCGGGTCACGTCCGGCGGCAAACGCAGCGGCGCCCATTCGTATTCGTCGGACATCTCGGTGTCCCATCCCGCGGGCAGGCGGCTGCGCCGCGCCGCGGTCAACGCGTACCCGCCGCGTGCTCGATGACCTGAACTCCCGCACCGGAACCCGACACCACGTACAGGGTGCCTGACGCTTCGTCGATGGCCAGCGAGTTCGGTTGCTGCACGGTCGGGTAACGCACCTTTTCGACGGGAATTCCGGTGGACAGATCGTAACCAATGACGATATTGGAAACGGTCTGCGAAACCCAGGCTAACGCGCGGGAGCCGGCCAGGCCGTACGGCGCCTGCGCAACCGGGTAGGCCTGCCGCAGAATCAACGGGTCCACGCCGTACACCAGCAGCTGGCCACCGCGGGTGTCGGCGACCAGCACCCGGCCCGCCGGATCGGCGGCCATGGTGGTGGCGCCCCGGCCCGCGCGCAGCGCCTGCTCGGCATGACCGTCGGCGCCCATCGTCGTCACCGACGTCTGGCCGCGGTCCAGCACCACCGTCGTATTGCCTTGTGTGGCAAGGGCATCGACGCGCGCAAAGATCTTGTTGCGGTTAACGACGGTCGCGCCCGGCGTCGGGGAGGCAAGGGTGTAGACGGCGCCGTCGGCGCTGCCCAGCACCAGCTTGCCGTCGGCGCGCTGGGCCACCGCGGTGAAATCGGTCTGGGAAGCGTCGGCGACGGCCACCTGAGTCGCCCGGCCGGTGGACAGCTCGACCGTGAAGTAGCCGCCGCGGGCGGCGAGGTAGGCGGTTCCGTGGCCGTCGTCGGCTAAGGCGGTGGCCGGTCCCGGCAACTCGACGACACGCGGCGTGACCTGCGCATCACCGAAGACGGTGACGCTGGCGGGGGAGGCCGCGTCGGCCCCCGGGGTCAGGACCACCAGCTGATGCGTGCCGTCGTCGAAGACCGCCGCCGCGGCGTGACCGGCCAGCGGCCGCACGGCGCCGGCGGGCTGCTGTGACGCGGGCGGCGACACGGCGGCGCGTGCCGGTTCGATGGTGTGCGGAGCGCCACCGAGCGAATTGGACGAACATCCGGCTATCGCCAGCAGCAAAACCGCGAGACTCGTCAAACCGCCCCGAACTGCCCGTTTCCGGCGCGACGGTAGTGGCAGCAATTCATTTCCCTCGTGGTCTGGCGGCGAGAAGCACGTGGAACACAGATTCTATGAAACGCTTTCGCCTCCACCGGGCCATGCCGCCTGCATCCGACCCTACCGGCGAGGTATGGTCAGCTCATGGCCGTCACCGCTGACCGTCATTTGACGCAGAAAGAGTTTGCTGTCGAGGACATGTCGACGGGCATTGCCGCAAGCGGATACGGACAAGTCGGTGATGGACGGAGCTTTTCGTTCCACATCGAGAACCGATCCCTGGTCGTCGAGGTTTACCGGCCGCGGCTGGCGGGGCCCGTGCCGCAGGCCGATGAGGTGGTCGCCACGGCGGTCCGCGACGTGGTCGACATCGACCTGACCGACGAGCGCAGCCTGAGCGCTGCGGTGCGCGACTCCATCGCGCATGCGGTGCCCGTTTCGCGCTAGCGGTGACCCGGCCAGCGGGTACCGTCGTGGTCGATATGACCGTCATCCTCTTACGGCACGGCCGCTCGAGTTCGAACACGGCGGGCGTTCTCGCCGGTCGCTCCGAGGGCGTCGACCTCGATGACAAGGGCCGTGAACAGGCCGAGGGGCTCATCGACCGGATCGGCGAGCTGCCGATCCGGGCGCTGGTCAGCTCGCCGCTGCTGCGCTGCCGGCGCACCCTGGAACCGTTGGCCGACGCGCTGTGCCTGACGCCGCTCGTCGACGACCGGCTTGCCGAGGTGGACTACGGCGAATGGACGGGCCGCAAGATCGGCGACCTGGTCAGCGAGCCGCTGTGGAAGGTCGTGCAGGCTCACCCCAGCGCGGCGGTGTTCCCCGGCGGCGAGGGCCTGGCGCAGGTGCAGGCCCGGGCGGTGGCCGCCGTGCGTGAGCACGACCGCCGCCTGGCCGCCGAAGCCGGTGCAGACAGCGGCGGCGACGTGCTGTGGGTCGCTTGCACTCACGGTGATGTCATCAAGGCCGTCATCGCCGACGCGTACGGCATCCACCTGGACGGCTTCCAACGCGTCACCGCCGACCCGGCGTCGGTGAGTGTGATCCGGTACACCGAGCTGCGTCCGTTTGTGTTGCATGTCAACCACACCGGTGCGCGGCTGGCGGCATCCTTGCGCGCCGGCCCTCCGGCGAAGGAAGAGGCTAAGGAAGGCTCGAAGCACGACACGACGCCCGACACCGACCCCAAATCCAACGGAGAAGCACAGCGGCCGGGTGCGGGAGTGCCGTCCAGCGACGCGGTGGTCGGCGGTTCCGCGGATTAATTCGGCGGGTGGGTCCATCGGATCGCACGGCGACGGCAACTGCCGGTATTTTGGGAAGTGCCATGGCCCGCGCAATTCATGTTTTCCGCACACCCGACCGCTTCGTGGCCGGGACCGTTGGCCAGCCCGGAAATCGCACGTTTTACATCCAGGCTGTGCACGACGCCCGAGTGGTGTCGGTGATATTGGAGAAACAGCAGGTGGCGGTGCTCTCCGAACGCATCGGTGCGCTGCTGCTGGAGGTGAACCGCAGGTTCGGCACGCCGGTTCCCCCCGAGCCCGCCGAGATTGAAGACCTCGATCCGTTGGTCACCCCCGTCGACGCCGAGTTCCGGGTCGGAACCATGGGCCTGGGCTGGGATTCGGAGGCCCAGACGGTGGTGGTCGAGCTGCTGGCGGTCACCGACGCCGAGTTCGACGCGTCGGTGGTGCTCGACGACACCGAGGAGGGTCCCGACGCGGTCCGGGTGTTCTTGACGCCGGAGTCGGCGCGCCAGTTCGCCACCCGCTCCAATCGCGTCATCTCCGCGGGACGGCCGCCGTGTCCGCTGTGCGACGAACCACTGGACCCGGAGGGCCATATCTGCGCGCGCGCCAACGGATATCGGCGCAGTGCGCTGCTCGGGCCTGACGATGACCCCGAGGTCTGACGACCGTGAGGTGTTGCGCGACGGCGAGCTGACGGTCATCGGACGGATCCGCTCGGCCAGCAACGGCACCTTTCTCTGCGAATCGACGCTTGGCGAGTCCAGCGTGCACTGCGTCTACAAACCCGTCGCGGGGGAGGCGCCGCTGTGGGATTTTCCCGACGGGACGCTGGCCGGCCGCGAACGGGCGGCGTATCTGGTGTCGGCGAAGCTCGGCTGGAATATCGTGCCCTACACCATCATTCGGCACGGACCGGCGGGCCCGGGCATGCTGCAGCAATGGGTGCAGCAACCCGGCGACGCGGTGGACACCGAGCCGCGGCCGGGGCCGGACCTGGTCGACCTGTTTCCCGCCGGCAGCAAGCAGCCCGGTTACCTTCCGGTGCTGCGCGCCCTCGATTATGCGGGCGACGAGGTCGTCCTGATGCACGCCGACGACATTCGCCTGTGGCGGATGGCGGTGTTCGACGTGCTGGTCAACAACGCCGACCGCAAGGGCGGCCATGTGCTGCGCGACCTCGACGGCCACATCTTCGGGGTCGACCACGGCGTGTGCCTGCACGTCGAGGACAAGCTGCGCACGGTGCTGTGGGGATGGGCCGGCAAGCCAATCGACGATCACACCTTGGAAGCCGTGGCCGGCCTGGCGGACGCGCTCGAGGATCAGTTCGGTGACGAACTGGCCGAGCACATCACCCGGGCCGAAGTCGCAGCGCTGCGCAGGCGCGCCCACGCGCTGCTGGACCGTCCGGTGATGCCCGGGCCGAACCGGCATCGCCCCATTCCCTGGCCGGCTTTCTAGCGGTGATCGCAAGCGCGGCGCTGCCATCGGTGAAGGCCGCGGTACGCCGTCGGCGATACTGAAGCGGTGAGCCCCGCCGACGAGATAACCGCCGACGAGATAACCGATGCCGCGCTGGCCGCCGATCTCGCCGCCGAAGCCGGGGAGTTATTGCTCAAGGTCCGCGACGAAGTCGGCTTCGGGTATCCCTGGGCGCTGGGTGATGCCGGTGACAGCCTGGCGAACGCCTTGATCCTGCGGCGGCTGCACGCGGAGCGGCCCGACGACGCGGTGCTCAGCGAGGAGGCCTACGACGACCTGTCCCGCCTCAACCATGACCGCGTGTGGATCATCGACCCACTGGACGGCACTCGGGAGTTCTCCACGCCGGGCCGCGACGACTGGGCGGTACACATCGCGCTGTGGCAGCGCCCCAGTAACGGCCAGCGCGAAATCACCGACGCGGCGGTGTCGTTGCCGGCCCGCGGCAACATCGTCTACCGCAGCGACACCGTGACCGCCGACGCCGCGCGCGTCGGCGTCAGCGACACCATCCGCATCGCCGTCAGCGCCACCCGGCCCCCCGCGGTCCTGCACCGGATGCGCCAGACGTTGCCCATTCAGCCCGTCGCGATCGGTTCGGCCGGTGCCAAGGCGATGGCCATCATCGACGGGCACGTCGACGCCTACGTGCACGCGGGCGGCCAGTGGGAGTGGGATTCGGCGGCCCCGGCCGGGGTGGTGATGGCCGCCGGCATGCACGCGTCGCGGCTCGACGGATCGCCGATGCGCTACAACCAGCTCGACCCGTACCTGCCCGACTTCGTGATGTGTCGCGCCGAGCTGGCGCCCATCCTGTTGAGCGCCATCCGCGGCACGTAGGCCGTTAGGCCGTCAGCGGCCGAGCCGGCGCCGCAAGTCTTTCGCCGAGAGCATCCGCACCATGTTTTCGATGAAGCTGCCCTTCCTGGTGCCGCAGGGATGCCAGAGCGGCTCCTTTCATCGCGTGTTTTTCGTCGCGCGCCGCCTTCCCGGCCCGCCGCGCGGGCCGCATCGTCGGCGCGCTTAGGCTGATTGCCATGCAGTCGTGGTCTTCCCCAGAGGTCCCCGTGTTGGCGGGGCGCGGCCCGGAGCTTCGGCTGTATGACACGTCCGACCGGCAAGTGCGTCCCGTGACGGCCGGATCGACCGCCACGATGTATGTCTGCGGCATCACCCCGTACGACGCGACCCATCTGGGCCACGCGGCAACCTATCTGGCGTTCGACCTGATCCATCGGCAGTGGCTCGATCTCGGGCACGACGTCCACTACGTGCAGAACGTCACCGACGTCGACGATCCGCTGCTGGAGCGCGCCGAGCGCGACGGCATCGACTGGCGCGAGCTGGCCGCGCGTGAGGTGTCGCTGTTCCGCGAAGACATGGCGGCGCTGCGCATCCTGGCCCCCCGCGAATACGTCGGGGCGACCGAGGCCATCGCCGAGGTCGTCGAACTCGTCGAGAAGATGCTGGCGTCCGGAGCGGCCTACGTCGTGGACGGCGAATACCCGGACATCTACTACCGCGCCGACGCCACGATGCAGTTCGGCTACGAATCCGGCTATGACCGCGACACCATGCTGCGGCTGTTCGCCGAGCGCGGCGGCGACCCGCAACGGCCCGGCAAAACAGACCAGCTCGACGCGCTGCTGTGGCGGGCCGAGCGGCCGGGGGAGCCCAGCTGGCACTCGCCGTTCGGTCCGGGCCGTCCCGGCTGGCACGTCGAGTGCGCGGCGATCGCGCTCAGCCGCATCGGCAGCGGCCTGGACATTCAGGGCGGGGGCAGCGACCTGATCTTCCCGCATCACGAATTCACCGCCGCGCACGCCGAATGTGTGCGCGGCGAGCGGAGATTCGCCCGCCACTACGTACACGCCGGGATGATCGGCTGGGACGGGCACAAGATGTCCAAGAGCCGGGGCAACCTGGTCCTGGTGTCTGCCCTGCGCGCGCAGGGTGTCGAGCCTGCGGCCATCCGCTTGGGGCTGCTCGCCGGGCACTACCGCGGGGACCGGTATTGGAGCGACCAGGTGCTCGATGACGCCGTCGCCCGGCTGCACCGCTGGCGTAGCGCTACGGGGCTGGCCGTCGGGCCGGACGCCAGCGACGTGATCGCGCGGGTGCGCCAATATCTAGCCGACGACCTCAACACGCCCAAAGCCCTTGCCGCCCTTGATGGTTGGGTCACCGACGCGCTGGAGTACGGTGGCCACGACGCCGAGGCGCCCAGGCGGGTGGCGACGGCGATCGATGCGCTATTGGGCGTGGCGGTCTAGCGAGAGCATGCGCTCGGTCACGCCGGCAGGCCGCTTCCCGTCTTGGGTCCCTCGGGAATGACCTGTTCGGTCGCCGCCAAGGCGGCCGGCCACCATTTCGCCAGTGCCGACAGATCGGCCGCTTCCTCGTAGAGGCTCGTCGACCGGGAATTGACCACCACGGCTTGGTCGGGTGTCTCGGGTCGGTCTCCCGCGGCCTTGGCCTTGGCGGCGTGCGCCAGCTCGAAAGCGTTTGTCGCCGAATCGCGTTCGTCGGCCGGCACGGAGTATGTCTGGAAGAATCGGGCCAGCTCGTCTGGAGCGGTGGCACGGACATAGTGGCGCAGCTGCAGGATCGCATCGCGGATTTCGATGACCGTCTGGTGCAGCTGCAGCGTCGACTTTCGAAACCGCCGGTCGTCGTGTTCGAGGTCGTCGTGTTCGAGGTTGAAACTGCTTTCCGGGACCACGGCTGTCATGCTGAGCCGCAGCGGCTGCAGACCTCTCCAGGTGCGGCTGACGCGGTCGAGTCCGAGGTAGGAATGCAGGCGCACGGCGAGCGGAACCGCGCCGAAGAGATAGACGATGACGGCCATCCACAAAAATTCGAATCCGTGCACCCGCACCCGGAATGCCACGGTATTGCTCCAGCCGAGCTGGTCGCTCACCGCCAGCACCAGCGCCTCCAGGCAGGCCGCGGACGTCAGGACAACCGCGAGCACCCCGGCGGCGGCGAGCAGCAATTCGCGGGTGTCGGTGGCCCTCAGCAACTCCGAGCCGAACATCCACAGCAACCGCGCCACCAAGATGACGATGATGGTCAGGTACAGGCTCAACGCCAACACCGCATCCCAGCCGCCGGACACCTCGAACGGCTGGCCCACGACGCGAGCCCGGGTGCCTGCGACCAGGAAGGCCGCGGACAGCGCGATCGCGGCCAGGCGGTAATAGCGGTGACTGCGACGCGTTGCCTCCGGTGAGATC
Source organism: Mycobacterium sp. 1245852.3 (assembly GCF_001669335.1). Classification (NCBI taxonomy): domain Bacteria; kingdom Bacillati; phylum Actinomycetota; class Actinomycetes; order Mycobacteriales; family Mycobacteriaceae; genus Mycobacterium; species Mycobacterium sp. 1245852.3. Next base: position 35,871 of record NZ_LZLL01000492.1, read on the forward strand.
CGGTTCCACAGCATGGTGAAACCGATGAATTCGCCGGACGCCAAAATCATTGCAACACAGGACAATTGCTGGGCAGTTGTCACGTTCATGAGGGCGCTCTTCGACAACACCGCTTCCACTCGGCGCTCGCGCAGCAGCTGCGCCAGCAGCAGCCACGCCATCACGTTGTTGAAGTAGGTCTGATACAGGTTGGCCCTGCACCACCGGAACCGGGCAGCGAGAAGCATCGCCATGATCGCGATCACGGGCCACGCGACGATACCCGGGATGGTGGACGTCATTGGCGACGAAAGAAGGCGCTGCGCATCATCGAGCGACGTTCGGCGGCCTCCGCGGCGGCGATCAGCAACAGGGAAGCGAACATCTCGGCGTCGCGCTCCTGATCACTGGCGTAGTCGCCGCGTCCCAATATCGCGCGCACTGTGGCGGGATCGATGTCGGGCAAGGCTTGCCGGCACACCTTGTATTCCGGTGCCTCCTCGAAGCTGTGACCGCCACTTCGACCGTGGCCCAGCAAGATGTGTCCGATCTCGTGGCCCACGATCTGGTCGATGTGGTAGTCGGTGGTACCGGCCTCGTGCAGGATCAGGTCTTCGTCGTCGCAGGCCAGCCAGATTCCGCAGGGGCTGTCTGCCAGCGCCGCGGTGTCCGTCGGGACCAGCCTGATCGGCCGACCGCGCAGCTGGCCCAGGTTCTCGATGAAGACGTTCCGGTCCCAGGGCACCGGGATCGGCAGCTCGCGCGTCAGCGCGAGTATCTCAGCGTTCGAGGCCGCCATCGGGTTGGTCATCTCTCTGGGAGGAAATCGGGGGCAGCCGTTCAAGCTCGCGGAGGTGGTCGACGATCGCCGCCAGGCTGTTGAGGGCCTGGGGGGTCAGCCCCGAGGCGCGCGCCGCCAGGTCGCGCACGCCGTTATCGCGCAGTGCCTGCAGAAGATTCAGTTGCGCGTCGATCGCCGGGTCGGTGCCGCGATCGATCAGGTATGACGGCGGCACCCCAAAAAAATCGGCGATCGCCCTCAGGTGCGCGACAGTGGGGTTCGTCTTTATGCCGCTTCTGAGTTGCCAGAGGTAAGCCGGGCTGATCGGGACGCCGGTTTTCTCGGTGATCGCCGCGGCGGCCGCGGCGTTGGACAGCGGAGGCGTGCCCGCCTTGCGCATGAGCTCGAACAGCTTGTTCAGGCGGGCTGCCAACACGCCGTCGTCGGACCCTTTGGCTGGGGCGCCATCGGCTGCCAATGCACTCTCGTTTCATCAGATCTCTCTCGGTGTGTACTCATGTTACAGGTAGGCCCTTCTCGACGGCCTCGAAACACTACTCGCGAAGACGCTCCGGTGCGCGGCTGTGACCTCGGTGTCTGTGGATGGTGAAGCGCTTCACCTCGTTACGCACAGGGGGCGGCGCGCGGGTTTACATTTTCTTCAGCGTACGGTTGAATTTCCGGCGTGTACTGTGGTGTACGGTGCGGCGCGGCGCCTTTTCCTTCCGATAGGGCGATCGACATGCCGCGCGCTGCGCGTCCGGGCGCGGCTTTGCTGGTGAACGACGAGGGGCGGACGCCAGAGCGCCGGGTCCGGCTTCGCGCGGGGCGGCCCGGGATGTCTCGCCGTGGCCATCCTGCCTTAACAGGCCTTTTTTGTCGGCGAAACAATGCGCCGCGCAATTCACCACGAGGGCGGGAGATCGCCGCCCAGCACAGCAAACTCGAATTCCGGTTTGATGGCCATTGTCGACATCGGGTAACACGGCCCTATCCAGATGCAGAAGCGCCACTTCTAGGTGAATCCTCACCTGCGACGACGCCCGCTGTTGGTGTTAGCCAACGCCACGATTTGAAGCCAAAGATTTGTTCTGCGCAGCGGCGCCATTGCCGGCCGGCGGCGAGCCGTGGAGTGTAGTGATGTTTGCTATGAACTTACCTGGGATCCGACGTGCGTACCTATGAAACACCTGTATAACCTGGGTATTAATTTACACATGCGTCGAATCGCAGCGGGTCGGAATAATTTGCTGTTAGGTGCAAATCGGGGTAGCATTTTCAATACTTACTGGACTGCAGAAGGGATGAGTCCGGTGCACATGACGAGCGAGCCCGCGCGACTGTCGATAGACGGTCACCCCCGTCGGCCGCTGCGTCGTGATCATCGTCGGCCACAGGAGCGTCATGTGGCCGTTACCGATTGGGCCGGTCGCCGGCCCATCTGGAATTTGGAACGCTGCCCACTGGCTACCTTCCTGGCTTTGCCAAACGCCAAGGTGTCTGTGCTCGCTCGCTAAAAATTAGGGTTTACAAGTGTCGGGGGAAGTCGGGTCTACATGGCCCATTGTTGGGCGAGATGTGGAGTTGCGGCGATCGCTGGCGGCTCTGAGTAGCGGGGATGTCCACGGGGTGGCATTGGTCGGTGACAGCGGGGTGGGCAAGTCGACGCTGGCGCGCATGCTGGCCAAGACGGTCGAATCGGCAGGCCGGACAGTGCGGTTCGCGCTCGGGACCCAAACGGGCTACGCGGTGCCGCTGGGCGCGTTTTCGCGCTCGGTCAGCCTCGGGGTTACCCACGAACCGGCCGTCATGCTGGCCGCTGCGCACAAGACGCTGGCTCAAGAGAAGAACTTGGTGGTGGTGGTCGACGACGCGCAGCTGCTCGATCCGTTGTCGGCCACCTTGGTCAATCAGCTGGCGGCCGGTCGCAGCGCACGGTTGATCGTGACGATCCGGTCCGGCGAACCGGTCTCGGATGCGGTGACCGCGTTGCTCAAGGAACGCATCTTGCTGACCGTTCACGTCGATCCGTTCACCCGCGAGCAGACGGCCCTATTGGCCCGCGCGGTTCTGGGCGGTCCGGTCGATTTCCAGTTGGTCGACGAGTTGTTCGAGCGCAGCGCGGGAAATCCGTTGCTACTGCGCGGTTTTCTCGCGGCGGGGCAAGAGACTGGGGCGCTGGTTCGCACGGAAGAGGGCTGGCGACTTCGGGGACCGCTGCGCGCCGATCGCGAACTGCACGATGTGTTGGAGTTCCGGCTGCAATCACTGAGTCCGGACGAGTTGGAGGTGGTCGAGATCCTGGCCACCGCCGAACGGCTGAAGTGGGAGGTGCTGCGGGACATCTGCGATCCGGAGGCGGTGGCGAGCCTGGAGCGCCGTGGTCTGATCCAGTTGGTCGCCGACGGGTCGCACGCGGTGGCGCAGTTGAACCAACCCATGCTCGGTGAAGCGGCTACCCGGCACGCCGGAATGGTGCGCTCGCGGCAGGTCAACGGCAAATTGGTGCGGGCCCTGCAAAAGCACGAGCGGGCCGGGGACGGCGTGCTGAAGTTGCCCGGGTTGCAGGGCCGAATCCGACTGGCGCAGTTCATGATGCGCAGCGACATGGAGCCCGACCTCGAGGTCGTCACCGCGGCCGCGGTGGACGCGTTGTCGATGTCGAATGTGGTGCTGGGCGAGGAGCTGGCGAGGTTCGCTGTCGATCGGGGCGGCGGCCTGCCCGCCGCGTTGGTGCTTGCCGAGGCGGTGAGTTGGCAGGGCCGCGGCGAGGAGGCCGATACCGTGCTCGTCGATGCCGAACCCGACGGCGGCGACGAATGGCTGATAGCGCGGTGGGGCTGTCTGCGCGCTGCCAACCTGTACTGGGGCTGCGCCGACGTCGAAGCCGCCACCCGGGCGCTCGATGACGTGAAGAAGCGGGTGGCGGCCGAGGCGGGTGTGCAGCTGATCGACGCGCTGGAGTTGTCGATGGGCTACTTCCGCGGCGACGTCGAGACGACCATCGCACTTGGGCCGGCGCTCTGCGAATCCGATCTATTACCGATCGCGACGGTGTGGGCTGCTTTCCCCACCTGCGGTGCCCTGGCCGTGGCCGGTCGACCGTCGGAGGTAAGCCGCGTCGCCGACGTCGGGCTGCGCGCGGCCGCACTGTGCGGACTGGGGCCGCATCAGTTCAACATCGGGATGACGGAGGTCATCGCCGCGACCGCCACCGGCAACGATCGCATGGCCGAACGCAGCTACAAGCGTTACGCCGCGATGGCCACCGGCCTTCCGGAAGCCGAGGCCATGGTGGACGCGATGCTGGGACTCGTGCATCTCGCGCGCGGCGAGCTCGCGTCGGCGTGCGCCGCGTTCGTCAAATCGGGGGCGGTGTTCACCGAGGGTTTTCCGTCGCCGTGGTTGGCACTGGTGGCCGCCCGCCATGCCCAGGCCGAGGGTGCGCGGGGCGACAGTGCCGCGGCAGCGGCGGCGCTGCGCCGCGCGGAGAAAGCCTACGGACCGCATATCGCGGTGTTCTTGCCCGAACTCGAGCTTGCCCGGGCCTGGGAGCGGGTGTCCGCCGGTGACACCACGGCCGCCCAGACGCATGCGTTGCGCGCGGCGCAAAACGCGCGAGTGGCCGGGATGCACGCGGTCGAAATGCAGGCGCGCCATGCCGCCGTGCGGTTCGGCGATCGCTCGCAGGTGGCGCGGCTGGAGCAGCTGGCGCGCATACTGGACACGCCGTTGGCCGGGGCGGTCGCCGATCATGCCCGGGGGCTGGCACGGCACGACGGCAATTTGCTCGATGCCGCGGCACACCGGTTCGCCGACCTCGGCGCGTTGGCTCTCGCCGCCGACGCATCGGCCCAGGCCGCCGCCGAACACACCCGCCGGGGCGACCGCGCGAAGGGATTCGATTCGTCCACCCGCGCACACGCGCTGGCCAGCCAATGCGGTTTGCGCACCCCGTCGGTCGACGCGTCGGCTCGCCCGCTGCCGTTCAGCGGCCGTGAACGCCAGATCGTCATGCTGGTCGCCGCCGGGCTGTCCAACCGGCAGATCGCCGACCGGCTGGTCATCTCGGTACGCACGGTGGAAGGACACCTGTACCGGATCTTCACCAAGCTCGGCATCAACAATCGCGACCAACTCATCTGCCTTACCCGGCAGGAGCCGCCCAAACGAGGGGAGTTGTCACTTCGTGACGACGAGTCCCTGAGGTACGGGAGCCACGACCACCCCCGGACGGGCTGACTCTTCATAGGTACCCTATGAAGTTCGGCGTCCCGCCACTCTATCTCTGCGCGCTCACCACTCGACTTAGCTGTGGATTCCAATGATGCCTGCTTGAGGGGCCATACGCTCCCGCCCATGAGAGGCATTCGGAAGCGCAAAGTCGCGATCGTTGACCACGATGTTGACCCGTCCGGACCCGCGGTGACGGTTTTGCCACGGGAGCCGCTCACAGTCGAGGGCCGACTCGCATCGGGCCGCGTGGGCGGGACCTCGGCGCCGCTTGACGCTTTCAGGCTTTATCTGGCGGCAGCGAGTTCGGCCTTCATGTAGCGAACGGCGAGCTCGGGCCGTCTTGTCGGGCAGACGAGAACGGCGCTGGCTCGCGGTAGTCGACGAGCGCTTGTCGCCGGCGTCGGCGGGAGTGGGGAAATTTTGACGCACCGGGCGAATGAATCGACGTGGCCCATCGTGGGCCGCGACGCCGAGTTTCGGCGGTCACTGGCGGCGCTCAGCAACGGGGACTTCAACGGAGTGGCCTTGGTCGGCGACAGCGGAGTGGGCAAGTCGACGCTGGCTCGCATGCTGGCGAAGACGCTCGAGTCGGCCGGCCGCACGGTGCGATTCGCGCTGGGCACGCAAACGGGGT